>JANNPR010000812.1:0-2824 GCA_031400345.1 Planctomycetota bacterium
CATTCGAATGGTGTGATTCAGGTCGACCGTGAACGTCCGCAAATCACGATTATTCACCCCGATTAGCGAACTTCCGGCGTCGACAACTCGATTTAGATTTTCCGGATCGTAAAACTCTACCAATGGTGTCATACCCAGTTCCAGCGTCTCGTTGTGCAGCTTGCGCAAGAAACAATCGTCTAGGCACTCGGCGATTAGTAGTACTGCATCGGCGCCCGCAATTCGAGCTTCCAGTAATTGATACGTGTCGAGAATAAAATCCTTGCGTAGGACCGGTATCGACACTTGGGCGCGAACCTGACGCAGGACGTCTAAATGGCCTTGGAAGTAAGGTTCGTCGGTGAGCACGCTCAAGCACGCGGCACCGTTTTGTTCATAGGCATCTGCGATGTCGAGCGGTCTAAAGTCTGCGCGGATAATTCCCTTGGACGGACTCGCTTTTTTTATTTCGGCAATCAAAGCAATTTTCGTTCCCGAGGCCAGGGCACCCAGAAAATCGCGAACGGGAGGTGCATCTACCAATGCAGCACGCAACTCGCGCTCGGGGCGTTCCTCTTTCGCCGACATTATTTCACGACGCTTAGAAGCGATGATTTGGTCGAGAATTGTCCCCACATTTGCCGCCTAATGCTTAAAGTGCCGACGGTTTGTGCAGACCATGGGTAACCGATGTTGATTGCACGCGGCAATAACGTCAGGATCACTCTTGGACCCACCAGGTTGGATAATCGCGGCGACGCCAGCCGCAGCTGCCTTGTGAATCGAATCGGCGAAGGGGAAAAATGCATCGGATGCCAACACGCAACCGGCCGCTCGCGATGCCGATTTGTTGATGGCGATGTCGACCGAATCAATTCGGCTCATCTGCCCTGCGCCGACACCACACATCGCATGATCCTTCGTCAATACAATGGCGTTTGACTTGACATGTCGCACGATCTCCCAGGCGAAACGTAACTCCGACAATTGCTGTTCCGTGGGTTGCGTTTCTGTCATCACTTTCCATTCTTCCTCGCAATCAGGAAGAATATCCGCGGATTGGACCAGGACCCCGCCGTCCAGAAATCGATACTCCAGATTCGATCGACTTTCCTCCAGGCGTCCCACTTGCATCAAACGCACGTTACTCTTCCATTTCGGCTTGGTAGTCAGAATTCCAACAGCCGAGGCCTCGTAGTCTGGAGCTACGATGGCTTCGATGAACAAACCTGGCGTCGCCAACATCTCGGCGGTTTCTTCATCAACAATCTGGTTAAACCCCAGCACCGAGCCAAAGGCGCTAACCGGATCGCCATCCAGAGCCTTGCGTGTGGCGTCGACCAACGACTTACCAATGGCTGCGCCGCACGGATTATTGTGCTTGATAACAACGGCAGCGGGCGCCGTGAAGGAACGCGCAATGGATAGAGCGCTGTTGAGATCCAGCAGATTGTTGTAGGAGAGTTTCTTGCCATTTAAGTGTCGAGCGGAGACGATGCTCGGCCCGTTAACTCCAGCGAGCTGGTAAACGGCGGCTTGTTGGTGCGGATTTTCCCCGTATCGCAATTCGGATTTACGTCGAAGCGCCAGGTTAATCAACGGCGGGAATGATTCGGCCGCCTCACTGCAGAAGTAATCCGCGATGGCTCGATCGTAGTTGGCGGTGAGTGCAAATGCCTCGCCCGCCAAAGTGCGTCTGAGCTCCAGTGTAGTGCTTCCCGATTCTAGGATTTGCTGGAGTATGGCCGAGTATTGTTCGCGGTGGGTGATAATCGTGGTAAAGACGTGATTTTTAGCCGCGGCGCGGACTAAGCTAGGTCCACCGATATCGATTTGTTCAATGGCCTCGGCCATCGTCACGCCTGACTTGGCGATCGTCGTTTCGAACGGGTACAGATTGACAACTACCAATTCGAACGGCACGATCCCATGTTGCTGGATATCCTGCATGTCCTGCGCCGCATCGTGACGACACAAAATTCCGCCAAACACCTTAGGATGCAAGGTCTTCAGACGGCCATCCATCATTTCCGGAAAGCCGGTGTAGGATGAAACATCGCGACTTTGTAACCCATGACTCTCCAAATGCCGGCGGGTTCCACCCGTGCTAAATATTTCAATTCCGGCATCGACCAGCCCGCGTGCAAAGTCAAACAAACCCAGCTTGTCGCTGACGCTAACTAAGGCACGCCTGATTATGGGAGATGACATAGCGCAGTACCCTTTAACAAGGCCTTCTCAAACACGTTTCTGTAACTCCCGTTAGCCGATGGTCGGTTGACTGTTGATAATAAGGGCGGGACGTGAAATGCGGAATGGGACGGAAATGCGGGATGCACCGACCGGAACGGTAAAAACCTAAGTGATCCCAACCAGACCCCCTGGGATATTGGGGTGTCGACGGATTGGCCTGGGCGGCGACGTGCTTGCTTGACTTGACCTTCGGACAACGTATGAATCGTAATAGGGATTTGTTGGCGCTCATAGTGCGCTTGTCCCGTTGGAGTTGCCGGCAATATGGAATCAATTATTTTCGACATTCTATTTGTAGGCGCCGGAGCCATCGTGGGTGGTTTCGTCGGTTGGTATCTTCGCGCCGGAACAAAACAGGACGTCGCATCGCAACAGGATTCTTCCTCCAATTCCAGCGGCAAGTCGATCCTTAGTGCCAACGAAATCAACGACGTGATGAGCCGTTTGCAGGACCTAACCGCAAATGTCGCTGACAACGTCGATGATCACACCACTCGGGTGGCCGAGTTTAGCACGGAGTTGACGTCGATGAGAGAGCCTCGGCAGGTTGTCGAGGTCGTCGCCAAAATCGTCAACGCCAACTCGGAAATGC
>JANNPR010000819.1:0-1312 GCA_031400345.1 Planctomycetota bacterium
TATTATATCAGTACTAGCTTTCTAAATCTCTTTCTTGCCGCCGAAAACGTCTTGCTGGTATCAAAGCCAACTCCGGCGGCGGCCAGTGGCACACTGTTCCGACCTTTTTAGAAGAGTCGAACTACTACCGCCATAACCCACGTGAACCAAACACGACGTGAGGACGAAAACATGTTTACTGCGCAAATCGCCTTCCAAGCTAACGCCGAACGTGCCCAGGAAATTGTGGATGCCACGCCAATCGAGCTCTTTACGCAGCCGGTGCTACCGGCGCAGCCCCTGCACTCTGTCGAGCAGCCCGTAAAGAGTGACGTGCTCGGCCTGGTCGAACTAATACTCAAGCGGCGAGACCATCTCGAAAAGCTAATTCGAGAGCCCGGACTTCAATCGCAGCTGGTACCAAGATTCTTGGCGATCTCGCTGATTGGATTCGTACTCTATGGCGTGGCCATCTCGCTCGTCTTCAACTCTGCGAATGAATGGCCGCGATTCACGCCGATCAAGGATCTGGTAACAGGCAGCGAATCGACGATTGTGTTTTTTGATACGGTCGGTGTCCGCGAAGGGCGGCTCAGCCGTTGGCTAGACGGTTCGGCTCCGATACTGATTGCCGCCTACGCGATTGGACTCGTCGCCGCCACTTGCGTCTGTCTTCCGAGCCTCTATTTCTATGGGCTGCTTGCGGGCGTTCGAATGTCAATGTTGGATGTCGTTGTTCATGCACTCAAAGCGAAAGCTACGACGGCGGTCGCTTTGGTTGGTATCTTGCCAATCTACGCAGCGATCGGCTTGGGGATTGTCATCTTCGAATTGCCTGAGCATGTCCGCGAGGTCACATTCTGGCTTGGCCTATCGCTCCCCTTTTTGGCTGGCCTGTTCGGCACATACTCGCTTTACCGCGGGTTCGCAGGACTTACGGACACGCTTCCGCCCCACCGCCGCTGTCGCCGCGAGTGTTTTCTGCGCCGCCTCGTCCTCTCCTGGTCCGCGTGCTACACCGCGGTGATGCCGGTGATGATTCACACGTGTTGGGTCATGTTCTCAGGAGGTTCATAGTATTTACAACGTCACTTTGTCACGGACTTAAGGACCTATCATGAGCACGTTAAAACGCCTGACCGACATTTTGTCCGCCAATCTCAACGAACTGATCGAAAGGTACGAAGACCCAGAGCTATTGCTCAAGCAGGCAGTGCGAGAAATGGAGGAGTCGATTCGTATCGCACTGTCAAACGCTGTGAAGGTTGTGTCGCACGAAAAGATCCTCGCTCGGCAGCTTGCGGACGCAGAGGCCGCCGCCGCGCTCTGGCTA
>JANNPR010000843.1:0-5904 GCA_031400345.1 Planctomycetota bacterium
CCCGCCAGCACGGCACTGAATACACCGCCCCAGTGATCGCGGCCAGCGTTCGCATTCACTTGCGGTGTTCTTCCAAACTCGCCAACCGCCACGACCAGTGTTTCCGCGAGCAGACCTCGCTGTTCCAGATCTTCCAGGAGCGCGGTGAATCCTACGTCGAATTGCGGTGCCAAGACATCTTCCATACGGTCGAAATTGCGTGCGTGCGTGTCCCACAGCGGATTATCGACACCCCGGTCGCCAGGCACTCGCGGCCAATTGACAGTCACGAATCGGACACCTGCTTCGATCAACCGCCGAGCCAGCAGCACGCTTTGCCCCCAGTGCTGCCGGCCATACCGATCGCGAGTCCTTGGCGATTCGTCCTCAAGCGAAAATGCCCGGCAGGCACCGTTGGAACTGAGCAGGTCGAATGCCTGTTGCTGAAGTTGATCATAGTCCCGCTGCGCCGCTGAACTGACCTTGTGCGAAGTTCCGAGCTTCAATTGGTCAAGCAATGAGGCACGTTGATTTAATTGGCTGCTCGGTACGCGACTGGCATACTGCCCGGAGAGTTGGAATCGAGGATCGGCCGGATTACAGCTGATGAATTCAGGATTGCACTGGGATCCCATGAAACCGCCGAATTGCCCGGAATGAAAGTTGCCACCGTTTCCAATGAACACCTCGGGGAGCGTGACCGACGTGAGCGCCGGCAGCTTCTGGCTGGGCTTCAGCAATTTGACAATGGATCCTATGAACGGCCAGTCGTCCGGCCGAGAACTCTCGCCGTCGCCAGTGAGCATTGGCCGGCCGGTCAACAGCCAATAGCCGCTCCCGCCGTGGATGTTATTGTTCGTGAACATGGAACGGACTACTGCCAGCTTGTCAGCCATCCCGGCAATCCGCGGCAGTAGTTCGCTGAAACGAATCCCCGGGACATTCGTGCTAATGGGCTGGAATGGCCCGCGAATTTCGGCCGGCGCGCCGGGCTTGGGGTCGAACGTTTCGTGTTGCGGCGGACCACCAGACAACCACAGGAAAATGACGCTCTTCGCCCGGCCAAACAGCCGATCGTCCGCCGGTGCACGAGTGGTTGCCGCGGCCGGCGAAGCCGGAATGCCGCAGACCGATAGCCCGGCAGCGGCTGTCGCCTGCAACATTCTTCGTCGCGTAACCGGGTTTAACAACACGTGCATATCAAGTGACATAGGCCATACTCGTGCTCGTACTCGTACTCAGCGAAGCGGTACTCGTGCTCGTATTCGTACTCGTAGTTCGTGTCGTGCGGCGATCGACGATCACTTCAGTCATGAATTGTTTTGTGGAGCACGAGGTTCTAAGTTCGATACGTTAGCAGAGCAACTCGATTGGCCGAGAAGATCAGCATGATCATCGCAAATGAAAAGCGGCATGGCAACGCAGAAATGTCTGTGCACTTTTGGGTTTATTCTTCGGCGATGCAATATAGATATCCTTTTCCCCGCAGGAAGAGCTCACGGCCGGCGAGGGCGGCCGAGGCAGCGATCGGCTCTTCCAATTGGTTAACGGCCAACACACGCGGGATGTCCGAATGGCTGATGACGGCCGTCGTTCCGTCGAGGTCGGTAACATATACCCGACCGCTGGCTGCAACGGGCGAGGCGTATACGTCTTCGACGCCGCCTAACCGAATCGCTCCGGGACGATCTTCACCCGTCTCGGCGTTCACGCGCGATAGAATTCCTTGATAGTGGGTGAGAAAGTAAAGGGAGTTTTCATACAACAGCGGCGAGGGTACATACGGCGTCCCCCGGAAGCGACTCCAAGCAACCTGATTCGTTCCGGTGATGTCTCCTTTGGACCCGGCCAAACGAATGGCCATTAAGGCGCGCTTCTCGTAGCTGCTTCCGGCGAAAACCATTCCATCCCCGGCCACTGGTGAGGCAACAATGTTATGCGAAAGTCCACCGCATTCCCAAATGACTCGTCCCGTCGCCAACTCGTAACCGCGAACACGATTGGTTCCGCTGATGATGAGTTGCGGTTTACCGTCATGCACGATGACGATTGGAGTTGCCCAAGAGGTTTCCTCATCGCGAGCCATTCTCCAACGCTCGACACCTGTCCCCTTGTCGAGGGCCGTGACAAAGGATCGGCCGTCATGGTCCCAATTGATGACCAATGTATCGCCGTGAAGGACGGGCGAGATGCTCTCGCCATGTCCGTGCTTGGTTTGCATCTCGCCGAATTCTTTGTGCCACATCAGCTTGCCATTAAGGTCCAAGCAATAGAGCCCGTGCGATCCGAAGAATGCAAACAGATGCTCGCCATCGGTAACGGGCGAGTTGGACGCCAGGCTGGCGGTGAAATGACCGCCTTCGTGCGGAAGCTTTCGGTGCAGGACTTGCTGCCACAGAATCTCGCCGTTTCGGCGGCTAATGGCGAGCACCACGAACTCGTGTCGATGCGTCACCGGAGCGCCGTCGTGTGTGCCTTCGGCCTTGCTGTAACGGGGTGGGAGTGCTTCTCCGAAGGGTGCCGCCGTAGTCAGGAAAATCCGGTCCTTCCAGATGATGGGCGTCGAGTGGCCCAGGCCGGACAGCGGCGTCTTCCAACGGATGTTCTCTTTTTCGCTCCACTAGAGCGGCGGATCAGCGTAGGGTGCGACGCCGGTTCCGAGCGGCCCACGCCACTGAGGCCAATTGTGCTGGGGATCGCTTTCGTCATCGCCGATCACGGGAGTCACAAGCACGAGCAACCAAGTTGAAATGATGCATATAAAGAATGGAAAACGCGCTGTGATCATTAGTGTGCCACTGGCCGCCGCCGGAGTTGGTTCTGACGTTCAGCAAAGGCTACTTCGGCGGCAAGCCAGTGCCGAACAACGCGTGACATATGAACCATCTGTTGCATCACTAATTGATATGAATTATTTTGCTCCCACTGCTGCCGGCCTTGGACGACTGATTATTGTCCGACGGTGTTCAGCACTGGCTGGCCGCCGAAAGCGCCAATATCCGTATTCCAAGCCACCTCCGTCGGCCGCCAGTGGCACACTTTCTCCGACGCACGCCAGTCATGTTGCCCGATAGTATCTCCGACTACAACGTAATGAAGCCTGTCTACGGAGTCCGGCTCGCATAAGTTCTTCCCAAAACCTCCACTATCGCTCGGCGCACTTCCAATGGCTTGATCGGCCCGGTGTGTCGATATAGAACCTTGCCGCCGGGAGCGATAAGCAACGTGTAAGGTAGGGGCCCGGGCCACTCTTTGTCGAGCAAATCCGCAAATTTATCGCGATTTGACACCGTCGAAATGTAATTGGTGACGGCGACATGCTTTTCGCGCAGCAGCTTGAGGGCGTCGTCCTTCATTTCCGGTTCGTCCAGACTGATGGTTACCATTTGAAAATTGCGGCGGCGGTACATGCGGTTCATGGTGACAAACTCTGGCAGCTCGGTGACGCAGGGGCCACACCACGTCGCCCACACGTTGACGACCAACAGCTTGTCCGTTTCGTTCTTCACCAGCCGACTTACGCCGGCCTCATCAAGCGACTCTAACGCCACCTTTTCCTGGTCCCATTTCTCCAATGATACGCGTGCGTCTTCGCGTTTGTCTGACCACTTCGTCGAGCATCCGAAGACTCGCGTTTTTTCAACCGGCACAGGTTTATTGGCCAACAAGGCTTCGATGGCGTTCCGCGCGTCGTGACTAGCGACGGTCTTAACCTCTGAATCGTCGATCCGGCCTACATACCGCAACGTGCGAGTCTGGTCAAAGAGAAAGACTTGAGGGGTCGCTACCACACCGTACGCCAACGACGTTTGTTGCGTCTCGCCGTCGTAGAGATAAGGAAACGCGAATTGTCGTTCTTTGGCTCGCAGCTTCATATCCTCAAACGAATCTCCCACATCGGTGTAGCCCAATTCGTCCAGACGAACTGCTAGTGGATCGTTTGGCGAAATGGCGACCAGCGCGAGCCCCTTTGCCTTGTAATCCGCGTGGAGGTTGGCAAGTCGTTCCTCGTAGGCCTGAGCAGTTGGACAGTGGTTACAGGTGAAGACCACAAGCAGGAGGCGAGACTCGGCAAAGCTCTTGAGTGTGTACTCTTTGCCGTCGACGCCAGGCAACTTGAAGTCCGGTGCGGCATGGCCAACCGCCAAAGCCTTGAACCCCGGCGGGTCCGCCGCAGTGGCCGCAGAAAAGACGATCAACGTAAAAGCGAGGGATACAATGAATAAAAGACGGTGACGCACGAGCCGGCCTCCAAGAATGGGTTGTCAATTGTCACTGGTCAATTGTCAATTGTCACTGGTCACTGGTCACTGGTCACTGGCCTATGCATCCCACACGCGCGTCGATTCGACGAAGCTCACACTTGCAACGACGATGCCAGCTTTAGTTTCAAAGTGAGGCTTCCCCGGCCTGAGGCCGTCGGTATCTCGAATTGTGAGGCCTCGTGAGCTAGGCTGATTGTGAGGCTCACCCCGGCGTGAAGTCGGCGGCATCCAGGAGAGCACGTTCGCTTTTTACAAATGACCAATGACAAATGACCAGTGACCAATGACCGTATCTTCTTACTTTAACTTCTTACTAAGTTCGTTTCGTCCCCAAGTTCCCTTTGCTTCGTGCTCGAGTTCCAAGTATTTTTTGGCGAGATCCACGACTGCGTCGTCGCTCTTGTCTACCTGAAGTTCCAACCATAGGTCGGGTACGCCCGTTTTTGCAACGCGGATACCGGCCGCGAGTCGGCCTCGATGGTCTCCACCGGCTTGGTCACCGGCGAGGAGCGCGGCGATCAGTCGGTCTGCAAGACTGCCTTTGGTATCTTCGTACGCACCGCCGATGGCCGTGATCACATGACGGCCAGAAAGCGTATTGCCCTGACAAGCGTAAAAGCGACCGCTCATGCCACCCCAATATACGCCGGACGGATCGGCCCCGTAGGGATTGCGATTCGCGCACCGCCCTTGCATGTCGATGATCGCCAATTGGCGTTTTTCGCGGCGCGGGTCATCCCGCAACAGTTCAGCCAAGACCTCCTCGGGAAGTTTTCCTTGTTGGAGTAATTTCAAGGCGGGTGTTCCCCACTCGGGATTATGCCAATGTTGTGTACAAAATGCGCCTACGCCTGCTTGGACGTAGGGGACGACCCGGCCAACAGCCGGATACTTGCTGGCAACCGCTGCACCGCATACGCCACTTTCCGGGTCAACGGCTACGATAGAGAAAGTGCCGGAAACATGAGGTTCACAGCCCATCAGCCAGTGGTTCGTTGAGCCCGCAATCAAGCTGACAGTTAAAAACGCTGGAATTAAGCTGGCACGCAACATTTTGGCCTCCTAAACCTGCAACTTCGGGATGATAGAACGCGACTTACCCGTTTTTCGAAAAAAACTACCAGCTACATCGTTAAGCAACGGAGTTGCTGTTTTACGAGTAGACGGACTGACTCGCTGTACGATTTTGCTCCAGTGTGACTCTATTCGGAGACTTCTTTGAGCATTTCGACGGATTACTTGGCGGATTATGAAGCTCTGAATACAGTGAAAGTCACTCGTTGTCCGTTCTCGCCTGCGGTTGCTTATCTCGCAGCCGGCCGAGAAATCTTAGAGATGTCTTTGCAAGGGTTTACTATGTTCGCGCATCGCGTCAAGCGAAAGCTGTCCCTTCGGCGTAGAAATGAACGTGTTGCTCGGCGAACCGGTTTTTCAGTCGAGCGCCTGGAGCGGCGAGATTTACTGGCAGGTAATGAAATTATCGGATTCGGACTCGCCGGAGACAGTTTAAGCGATGAATACCTGCACGAGGATTACAATTACGCTCGCACTTGGGACGAGTTGCTAGCGCAAGTCCGCGCTGTGAATCTTGGACCACAAAATAACATCACGATCGGTGACGCTGACGATCGCGGTGAGCCTCGACGGGAAGGTGGTTACG
>JANNPR010000855.1:0-5705 GCA_031400345.1 Planctomycetota bacterium
GATACGTTTCATCGAAAATCATACCCATGCCTACCATTCCTGCGCGCAGCCGATGAATCGACGTAGGCCATTCCGGATTCGTTATTTTGATCATCTCCAAAACATAGCGAAGCAAGCGCCAGTTTGCCACCGACCTAAAAACGTTACGACAAAAGCGACAGGCATGCATCCGAAGTTTAACTCGGGGGAGCCGCAACCATCCACCTAGAAACGACCTAATACGACCTTCGTTGGTATTAGTCCCGATGGGACGGCTCTATGTCAGCTCAGGCCAATCGGCCTGGGTCACAGATCAACAAACACCGGATTCGAGCCCCGAAGGGGGCGGCACTAGATGGAACCACCATAAATTAAATAAACGATTTCGACCTCTGCAAACACCGTCTAGTATCGCCCCGTTGGGGCTTCGTCATTCGGGCGGCCAACGTTCCCTAGGCCGTTGGCCAGGGCTGACATAGGGATGCCACGTTATGGCGGAAGAAATCATCTGAGCCGGTTATTGATATTCGAACACTTAGTCTAATATCGATTAAACTGACACAGCACACCGCTTGGCTGTACCACGCGCGGGTGGGTTCCATTCTTTCAAGTTTTGCAAATCGTAACCATCGCGTATGTCCCCACGTAAGCTGGTAAAGCAGCCCCCCTTGCCCCGAGACTTCTACGACCGCGATCCTGTAACCGTTGCGCACGAACTACTTGGGAAGTATCTCATGAGGAGCTCGGCGGAGGATGTCATGCATGGGTGCATTGTTGAAACGGAAGCCTACTTGGCTGCCGAGGACTCGGCGTGCCATGCCCACCGAGGTCGCACTCGACGTAACGCAAGCATGTTCGGTCCACCAGGACACGCATATGTCTACGCTATTCATTCGCGATGGTGTCTGAACGTCGTTACCGACAAGTTGGAGGTCGCCTGCGCAGTATTGATCCGGGCCGTTGAGCCGCTTGAAGGTATCGAGCAAATGAAGATTCGACGCGGGACGGAACGTGCTTTGGACCTGGCTCGTGGACCGGGACGCCTATGTGAGGCTTTCGAAATCGACCGGCGGCTGGACGGTTGGGATCTGACGAATGGTGATTCGCTATGGATTAGCGAACCGCGGACGGCTCAGCCTTTCCAGGTTGGTGTTTCGCCGCGTATCGGCGTTACTTCGGCTCAGGAACTCAAGCTGCGCTTCTTCATGAATGGCAGTCGTTACGTGAGCGGACCTCGGCGATTTCATTCCGCCGAACCGACTTCATCGGACGGATCGATCGGAGCCGAGCGATCCAAATAGCTTAGGGATCCCAAACCCCTTGGGGATTACGCGTCCAAAGAGAAACCGCTGCTTCGACCCGATGTCGTGCTGGGAGACATCGTTAGCGAGTAAGGGTCGATATGCGGTGAAGGAACTGCCGGCGCATTGTTGTCCGCAAAGGAATTGGCCGTTCGAGGTCGCTTCCAGCCAGCAGGGGGCTCTGGCATTGCGGCGCACACCTCTCGCCAAGTCTGTCGTTCTTCTTCCAGAACACGAATAGCGCCATGTAGCCGCTGCGAATCGCGGTGAATATTTGCCAGTGTCAGAGTCTGGTACAGAAATGCATAAATGCCCCGGATCTTCCGATTGAGGGCACTCGTATCTTTGTCAATGCTGTTGAGCAGCTCGAATACGACGTCGCGGCAATGCACGATTGCTTCAAAAGCAGGTTCTAGTTTATTGCTTTCCCAAGCCGCTTGTGCTTCCTGTGCCGAATGAAGTGCCGCTTCGATCAGCATCAGTCGCAGCTGCTGAGGGGTCGCGGTTAAAACCTGAGTTTCACGGTAGGAATAACTTGTCATGTTACCTTCCTATCGGCAGCCGCGATTTGGCAGATTAGAAGCTGAAGAATGGTAACGATTGTATCGATTCCAGGATGGCCGCTGGTTCGGGGATTCGGGTTAGGCAAACCGGGCAAGTCTGCATCACAATCGAGGCGTTTGCTCCAGCGCGACTAGCAACCGCTCGCGAATCGTCTCACGCCGGCTTCCGTCGCGAACCTTTTCGCCAGACTTCTCGGTGACATAAAAGACGTCCACCACCTGGTCTAGGTGGGTACCAATCTTCGCGACATGTACCGATAGGTCTAATTCGAAAATGGTCCTGGTAATCGCATACAGTAGTCCTCGGCGGTCGTGTGCGAATACGTCGATAATGGTGAACCGATCGGAAGTACTATCGTCGATGCGAACCTGAGTTGGCAGTTTAGGTGCATTGGGGGCTGTCGTATCCTGAGGCTGCCATAGGCGACGAAACGTGGGCTGCGTGTCGCCAGGGTCTTTGAGAGCCTTGACCAGCGATTGAAGGACTTCTTCCCGCCGCGCGGCAGGGGGTTCCTTGGCAAAATCGAGATCATTGACATAAAAACGATCCAGCACCAGATCGCCAGCCAACGTATGAATTTCTGCGGAAAGAATTTGCAGTCCTTTGCTGGTGAGCGCCCCGGTTAGCTTATGGAATATGCCGGGCGTAATCTGTTCATACGTTCCAACGGAATACTCTGAGGCTCGGTGTTCAGGAAGATACTGCGACCAAGCGGCAACGTCGCTGCGAGGCAACTGCCGCAATCGCTCCAGCTCCCTGAAAAGCCGATCCTTAGGCGTCGATAGTAAGTAGGAGCTGGGCAATTCTTCGAGAATGCGCTGCCACCATTCAGATTGTTCTGGCGACTTGCACGAGCTGCGAAGCTCCGCTCTCAAGTGAGCGAGCTGTTGATTGGAGGCTGGAGCCGACGACTCCCCGAGCAAGTGTCGGCGAGTACGTAAATAAAGTTGCGTTAGCAGATCTCGCTTCCAGCTACTCAGCACGCCCGGTCCGACGGCCGCCATGTCCGCGCACGTCAAGATGTATAACATCTGCAGCCGATCGGGTGAACCGACTTCCACCGCGAATTGCACGACAACCTGGTCATCGGAGATATCACGATACTGAGCGAGGTGAGCCATCACGAGGTGTTTATGCACTAGAAACTTTAGTGTCTCGGCTTCTGTTTCGGGCAACTGCAATTGTTCCGCAACTTGCGAAGCCAATCGCCTTCCCACCTCGCAATGCTCTTCGGGGAACCCCTTGCCCAGATCGTGCAGCAACAATGCTAGATGCAAAGTCCGTTTGTCTTTCAATTTGCGATAGGACTCGCCGAGCACGCCTGGATCATCTTTGAATTCGATCGCCGCTTCGATGGCGCGTATCGAATGCTCGTCGACGGTGAATTTATGGTATTCGTTGAACTGCATGAGACAGCGAGCATGCCCCATTCCGGGAATAATTCGCTCGAGCACCCGCAACTCGTGCAGTCGGCGAAGCATTCCGCCAACGTTACCCGATTGAGAAATCAGCGACAAAAAACGTTTGCGTGCCTCAGCCGTAAATTCCACATTGGGGTGACTTATCATGGCCTCGCGAATGGCTCGCCAAGTCTGATCATCGATTCGCTTACCATATAAGTTCGCCAGGTCCATCATCCGCAAGACCTGTGCAGGATCACTCGTGACTTTGGCTAAGCCCCGCCGAGTTGCCGAAATATGAGCCGGACCCACTCGAAAGTCCTTTTCGACCAAATGGCCGATTAATGGCGCAAACAACTTCTGCATCGCGTTATCGGACTTCGCCACTAACGCCATGTGAGCTCCGGCGTAGCGCACTTCGCTAGTGTGTTCGAAATAGTCACGCATGAATCGCTCTACACCGAGCATGGCTTCGTCGCTGACGTAACGATACTTGTCGGCCAGGCGCAGCTGCTCGTCTTTGCCTAAAATATCCTGGGACTTGCCCGCGTGAAAATGCAATTCGTTGCGCAGTCGCAGTAGGAATTCGCGAGCCTTAAGCAGCGTGTTTTGATCGAGTTTCGAGAGCACTCCCAGACGACCCAAATGCTCCATGTCCGATTCGCCATAACGGGCGAAGCCAATCCAGCGAATCAATTGCAAATCTCGCAGCCCGCCGCGAGAACGCTTGATGTTTGGGTTGAGCAAGAAAACAGTTTCGCCAAATTGGTGACGCTCTACCTGCCGCGCGGTTTGGATCCGCGAAATCAGCGATTTGGACTTCCGTTGGGCTAGTTTGCGGAACCGTGCGACAAATCTATCGAACAGGTTCTCGTCTCCGCAAAGAAAACGCGACTCCGCTAACGACGTAAAGACCGTCACATCCTTCAGTGCGAACGAACAGGCGTCGTCCAGGGTTCGAAACGAAAACCCTAACTCCAATCCCGCGTCGCAAAGATGCTGCATGAATTTCCGAGCAAACGGTGCGACTTTTTTCTCGTCAGCCGCCGGATGCAGCAACATTAAATCCACGTCGGAAAACGGGGCAACATCACGGCGACCGTAGCCCCCATTTGGCACCAATGCTAAATGGCTTTCGACATCGGCACCGACCTCGGCGATGGCGGCTTGAAATAAATCCAGAACGACCGAATCAAGTAACTCGGTCAGCCGATTACAAACCTGAATACCTGGCGATCCGCCTTCATGCTGTTGACGCAATTTTTCACGGCCGAGCTGCAACTTCTGCTTCGCGGCCACCACACTCGGATGGAGCATGGCTTAAATCGCTTCTTCGCCGCGCTCGCCCGTTCGTATCCGAATGGAATCTTGCAAGTCGGATACGAAGATCTTGCCGTCGCCAATCTGGCCCGTTTGTGCGGAACGCAGAATCGTATCAACGACGATCTGCAAATTATCGTCCGAACACACCACTTCCACTTTCACCTTGGGTACAAAATCTACCGTGTACTCTGCTCCTCGATACATCTCCGTATGGCCCTTCTGGCGACCATAGCCCCGCACTTCCGTGGCGGTCATACCGTGAATGCCCTTTTCCGTCAGCGCATTCTTAACGTCCTCGACCTTAAAGGTCCGAACAATTGCCTCGACTTTTTTCATCGCCTGGATCCTCAGATATGGATCTAACTCACTCCGCCTTTTTGTGACGGAAGCGAGTCCTTTAACATCGATCGTCGTGACCGCGAACGCCGTGATTCTAACCACGAAGCGTATCCGAACGTGACTTTAGCGTGATGCGGACCCGGAAGCAAACGACACATCCGAAAACGAAATTTATTCGGACTTAGAGAGGGCTCAAATCTGAGCGTGCTACTCGTGCCACTGGCTGGCAGCTGGCTGAAATCCCCGGGATTACGCAACGCGTCGGTTAGGAGTTTCGACCGTTCTGATCCTCCTACGCTATCCAAGATGCGTAGTTTATCTTGACGCGTTTACTTCACCAATCTACGATGCCGCGGTTTTCGCGCATCCGAGTATCCCCTAGCGTTGGCCTGCGCAATATCTGACGCCAGTGTTGTCGACCTTTTATCCAAATTCTGTTCCCAAAATCTTTTGCCCCAAGGGGGCTGCGTCCCTTAGCCCAGGGTTGCCGCGCTTAGCGGCTACCCTGGGAAACGAAATAAATGATTCGTCAACCCCTACGGGGTTGCGTCAGAGCCAACACGGACTCGGCCGCAACCCCGTTGGGGTTGGCGTTGTACATCCCTCGTACCAGCGCTTCCATCGGCCCGAGCGTTTTGCCGAAGGCGAAGCGGCAGTAGCCGGGGTCAAGGAAAACGGGCGGAAATCGTTCTGGGCCAATCTCCAGGAGATCGACTCGATGATCCAGGGAAATGACTGGGTCATGGGCTCAAGCATCCTGAAGTGCGCGAAGAGTTTGCCGCGTATCTGAACACTATTA
>JANNPR010000862.1:0-5263 GCA_031400345.1 Planctomycetota bacterium
ACCTGCTCCATCCCGGCATCGGTAACCCGGGTCGCGGCCAGATGCAGTTCCCGGAGAGTAGCGAGCGGACCCAGATGCTGCAATTCGGAGTCGCCAAACTCGGTTCCAGCGACATTGATCGCCACGATGTTCCCCTGGGCATCGCGAGTGGCCAGTCCGATAGCGACCAGGGCTTCGGTCAGTGATCGGCCTTGCTCCTGGACAATGAGCCGCACCACATCGGCCAACGAGATCGAAGTGCCATTGAACGCAAGCCGAGTCAGACGCACGAGCGGTTTCAGGTGTGCCAGCCCAGCCGCCGTCACCCGAGTGCCAGTCAGATTCAGTTCTTCGAGCATGGCCAGCCCACCGAGCCGGGCCAGTCCCGCATCGGTGATCGAGGTGCCATTCAACTGCAGGCAACGCAGAGATTGACAGTCTGCAATCGCGGCCAGCCCGTCATCGTCAATTCGCGCATCATGAATGAAGAGTGCCTCCAGGCGGCCACGGTCCGACAATGCCGCAAGGTCCGCATTCGTAGCGCCTCTTGGCAACTCGATGGCGCGTTCGCCACGATGATTCAAGCCGACCTCGCGAGCGTATTTCGCGAAGCCCTGCGCTCGCGATTCAGGCTTTGCTTGTGCTGTGACTGCTAGGATTTCTGACTGTGGGCGAACTTCGCTACGCGATCTGACACCGACTAACTCCTGGATCGGCTCGCCGCTCGGCAGGATGTGGACGGGGCGTCCGGCCTGATTGATGAAGGTGTGGGCAGGATTAACTCCCATCGCGTGGTAGATCGTCGCCAGTAAACATTGATAGGTCAGCGGTCGATCCTGGGGACGTTCGCCCTTGTCATTGGTGGACCCCACGACCTGTCCCATGGCCATCCCGCCGCCATACAACAGAGCACAACCAGCACTTCCCCAATGCTCTCGTCCCGGACAGCCTTTGTGAACATGGACGCGCGGCGTCCGGCCGAATTCGCCGACTACGACCACCAATACGTCGTCGCGCATGCCGCGTTGTTCCAGATCTTCGATGAGCGCACTGACCGACTGGTCGAACTGTGGCCCGCGTTGCCGCATGATCTCAAAGATATTGCCGTGCACCGCGTGATCGTCCCAACCGATCATCGTCCGGTCATAGTCTCCGCGACCATCAGGCGAGAACCGCATGGCGACCACGCCGACGCCCGCCTCGACAAGTCGTCGGGCGAGCAGGCATTGTTGTCCGGCCAGGTGTAGGCCATAGCGGGCCCGTACTTCCGGATTCTCCCGCGACAGATCGAAGGAGCGCGAGGCGCCTCCGCCGGACAGCAGGTCGAACGCTTGCTGACGGAAGGCATCCAGCGCCCCAAATTGTGCGAACTCGGCAGCTTCGTCGCGGCAGACGTCACTCAGGCGGTCCAGACCTTGCAGGACCCGCTGACGCGCGACCAAACGTTGCGTGTCGCCGACAGACTGCAAGTTTTGAATTACGAAACCCGGTTTCGATGGATCGCCGGCTACCTGAAATGGTCCGTCGATCGGGCCAAGGAACGCGGGTCCACCGCGGTGCAGCCCGCTGCCGATATCGATGTACCGGGGCAGAGCGTTGACACCCTGATTTGGGGGCTGCCGACCACCAGCGCCGCGCATACCTTTCGCCAATCGAGGATCGGTCGATACGCCGATGGCGATCTCGGAATCCTCCCTGCCGCTCCGCATGCGACTCAGTACGGCGCCGACGTCGGGATAACGAGACTTGCCCCCTTCGGTTTCATCGTCCCACCCCGTAAGCACATTGTGCGATCCGACCACGTGGTCCGACGACGTTTGATGCAGCGACCGAACGACACACGTGAGATGGGCCAGTTGTGCCAATCGGGGCAGTACTTCGCAGTAGGAAACGCTCGGCAGAGTCGTCGAGATCGCCTGCAATTCACCGCGGTATTCGCTGGGTGCGTCGGGTTTTGGATCAAATGTTTCGAAATGACTTGGCCCGCCGTCTTGCCACAACAGAATCAGCGACCGCTTCTTAGCAGGTGCCGGCGACGCGGCCTGAGCCTGCAACTGCAGCCATCGCGGCAGGCTGAGGATTCCCGCCCCAATTAGCGCTGACCGCATGAATGCCCGCCGGCTCAAATCGCGGCCAAGTAATCCAGCAAGTCGGTGGGTGATCAATGGAGTTTCCTGGACGGCCTTTTGCCTCAGTGGATTCGACGGGCTTTCACGTTGACGATCCGGTAATCATCCTGCTGGTCGTCGATCCAAAGATCGTCGACAGCGCGGTACCGGCAGCAGTCGAATTTGTTAACGATAACCAGTTAAAATCCTTGGGCGGCAAGTCAGTGCGTGAATCTAGTTAATGTAAGGGCAACGTGAACATGTTTACAACAACGTTGTTTGGGTCTCACGTGAACTCAAATTGCGACCAGCTTCAACACTGGCTTGCCGCCGAAATACCTTCGGTTGCGATCCAAGCCAACTCCGGCGGCGGCCAGTGGCACACTTTGGACTGCAAATGTAAAGGCTCGCAGAATTGCACTCTGCGTTGCATCAACGGACTTTAATGGATAAGCTGCGGAATTGAAAGTCACTTTCAATCCAGCCTTCGATAGCCGATGCGAGTAATGGCATCAACTGCGCCGCAAATCGCAATATACCCGCAATAACGGCTGTCTGCGGGATATGTCGTGATCTGCAACGCAGCACGGACGTGATGGAGGAAACGAGAATGCCTCACCCGATTCCATGCCATGAACCGTTGACACGGCGCATGTTGCTGCAGGCGGGTTCGATCAGTTTGCTCGGGCTAGGACTGAACCACGTCACGGCGCTGCGCGAGGCCGACGCCGGCCCCGCCACGGCGGCAAACGCTGGCCGAGCGAAGTCAGTGATCTTTGTTTTTTTGTCTGGCGGACTGGGTCAGCACGATAGTTTCGATCCCAAACCGGAAGCTCCGGCTGGGATTCGTGGCGAGTTCTCGCCGATTGCCACGCAGACATCCGGTGTGCAGATTTGCGAGCACCTGCCGATGTTGGCCACTCGCAGCTCGAAGTGGAGCATGATCCGTTCGCTGACAACGCCCTACAACGAGCACTCCCAGGGGCACATGTCGATTCTTTCTGGGCGCACTCCGATGCCACCTAGGTTCGACGCCAACAAGCCGCAACCGGGCGATTGGCCGTCGATTGCGTCGATTGTCGGGGACGCCGTACCTCGGCGTAGCAACAATCTGCCGCCGGCCGTAGTGCTCCCCGAACGATTGATCCATCGAACGGGCCGAGTCATTCCGGGACAGTTTGGCGGGCAAATGGGGGACCGTCGGGACCCGTGGTTCGTCGAGGCATCGCCGTTCAATGCCAAGTCCTATGGCGCCTATCCCGACTACGAATTTCATTTTGTGCGCGGTCGAGAACGCACGGAATTATTGAAGTTTCAAGCGCCGAATCTGAGTCTGCCGCAGGGGCTCGACCTGGCGCGACTCGGGAATCGAAAGGAACTCCTGGGCCGATTAGACGCGCAGCGTGCGGATCTGGAGCGGGCTGCGACGGTCGCGGATTCGGACCGGCACCGGCAAGCGGCCGTTTCCCTGCTAACTGACTCCCGCGTGCAACGAGCGTTTGATGTTCACAACGCCGCTCCCCGCGATCTCGATCGGTATGGCCGAAACGCTTTCGGTTGGTCATTGCTGATGGCGCGGCAGCTTGTCGAAAGCGGTGTCAGCCTGGTGCAGGTCAACCTGGGAAATAATGAGACCTGGGACACGCACGAAAACAACTTTCCACTACTGCGAGATTGTCTTCTGCCGCCCACCGATCGCGGACTCTCCGCCCTGCTAGACGACCTGGATGAACGAGGGCTGCTGGATGAAACGCTGATCGTGATGTGCGGCGAGATGGGCCGCACGCCGAGAGTCAATGCGGGAACTGGCGAGTCCAAAGTGCCGGGTCGTGATCACTGGGGAGCAGTGCAGTCCGTGTTCGTCGCAGGCGGCGGCCTGCCTGGCGGAGTTGTCGTCGGATCTTCGGACAAAGATGGCGCCTATCCAGTGAAGTCGCCGCAGCGTCCCGAAAATCTGGCAGCCACGATCTTCCACTCGCTGGGTATTTCGCCTACCGCAGTCTGGAAGGACGAACTCGACCGACCGCACCACATTTACGACGGCGAGCCGATTGTCTTCGCTTAAGCGATCCTTTTTGTTTTTGGAACCACGAAAGACGCGAATCAAACGAAAAAGAAGTAAGCAGGTGACCGGTTCCATAAACGTCAATTGTTTTGGTGTAGAGGTAGCCGACGAACCACTCGATGCTCTATTGCCGTTCGAACGATGACAAGCACTACCGAGGTATGCTGATGCGACGCAGGCGGTTTCTGGTGGCTTCCAGTCTGGGATTTGCGGGCCTGGCGTTTGGTCGGCCGATTCCGAGTGCAGGCGGTGAAATTCCCGCGGCCGGTCGAGCGACGGCGAAGTCCACCATCTTGTTCTTTCTCAGTGGCGGTGCATCGCACGTCGACATGTGGGACATGAAGCCCGAAGCGCCGGCTGAGTATCGCGGACCGTTCCAACCGATCGCCACCTCGGCGTCTGGCGTCCGGTTATGCGAACATCTGCCGCTGTTGGCCCAGCAGGCGCATCACTTGGCGCTGGTCAACAGCATTGGTGCCACGGTCAACACCAACGATCATCACGCGGGCTACTACTACAATCTGACCGGCCATGTTCCGGATCAGTCGTTCCTGACGCTCGGCAACAACCGAACGCCGTTGGCCGACGACTGGCCGTATATGGGGACAGTCGTGGCGTCCAAACGCCCGCCGCACCCACTCTTGACGAATGCCATCACGCTGCCACACGTGGAAGGGGCGCCGGCTTACACGCGGCCCGGACAGTTCGCCGCGCGGCTCGGTACCGAACACGATCCGTTGTACGTCCACGGGAGCGCGGACGAGCCGCTCAAGTTTCGCGCGCCGGCTCTGGCACTCGAAGCCGGCACGACACCGGACCGTCTCATGCAGAAGCACTCGCTGCTGCGCGAAGTCGATGACGTTCGTCGCAAGTTCGATCGCTACGCGAAGGTGCAGACCTGGCATCGACAGCAGGAGCGGGCACTCTCACTGCTGATGGCATCTCGCACGACCGAGGCCTTTGATGTCTCGCGCGAACCCAAGGCGATACGCGAGCGTTACGGCGAGTCCATCAACGGCTTGAGCCTGCTGCTGGCGCGGCGCTTGGTCGAAGCGGGGGTCCCGTTTGTGACCGTGTTCTGGATGGGCGACCCTAAAGCCGCCGAGGCTCG
>JANNPR010000888.1:0-1079 GCA_031400345.1 Planctomycetota bacterium
GTTCTCCCTCGGCAACGACCGTCACCTCTTTTAACTGGCGGTCTATCTTCAACCAACGACTTACCGCTGCGACTTGGCTAGCCTGAATTCCCAGCGGTCGGTCTCCCACTGTCGAAATCAAAAGTCCCCACAAATGTGCCCGGTTAGGCAATTGAGATTCGCCAAAATAGAACGGATCCATGACGATCACTCGATTTCCGTTAGTCAGAAGTTCGGATGCAATCGAGAGTGCGGACTTACGCCCCTTGTCATGTACCACCAACGAGACCGATTGTGAATCTCCTCGGGAGAGCTCGACGGCCGGTACCGTCCACGTATCGCCTACTCGGAGTCTCCAATAGGTTATTTGAAGGTCGCCGCTCTTTTCCTGGCCGTGCATCTGCGCTGCCACAGCGTAGTCTTTTGCGGCCACAATTCGCTTCAAATCTCCGCGCTTTGATTCCGTCCAGGTGACGGTCGTTTCGGCGGACTGCGGCAACTGAGCATCTCGCGGCAAGAGTTGGGCCAAATCTGTCGCCAGCGAATGCAGGGTAACGTTGCGGGCGGGTAGGTCAACGTGCAAATTCTCGGCGGTCTTGACCTCCTTCTGGCATTCGATTTCCTCCGATGAAAAACTTTTGTCTCCAGCATAAAAATGATCGCCCAACATTCGATATAGAGCTTGCCGATTATCCTTTTCGAAATTGTGAGTGCCGGGATCGTGGTTGACGTGCGACCTCAGGCGATCGGGCTGACCGAGCAGCTGATAAATGGGTTCCGCCGCCTCCATCAGCGGCGGAAGCGCATGCGCTGACGCAAAGCAACAATCGTCCTTAACGTTGTAAGTTAGAAGTGCCGGGCGGGGAGCCAGCATCGCCGTCAGCTGGGCATAATCGGCTGTGACGCCCAAATCCACCGGCGTTTGTTCCGAGTCCCCTAAGTCCGAATGGTTTCGAATGCGGGTTAAAAAGCTGGAGTAACCGGCAACGGGATTGGTAAGAGTAACGCGAGTATCCAAAGCGCTAATGATGATCGTTTGCCAACCACCTCCCGAAAGACCGGATACGACCACTCGATCCGGATCCGCATGAGGGTGGCTC
>JANNPR010000932.1:0-2268 GCA_031400345.1 Planctomycetota bacterium
GAATGAGAAGTGGTGCGCAACTGTTTCCCGTCCGTTATGCAGGTCCGGCAGCGGCACTCCCCGATGTATTGAACGGCCGTGTTCCAATATTCATAGAGACCGTGGCGGCTGTGCGGTCGCTGGTGTCGTCCGGAAAGCTGAGGCCATTGGCGATAACCTCGCAAAGGTCGAGTGACCTGGTGCCCGGCGTGAAGTCCGTGGCAGAGCAAGGGGTTCAAGGCTTCAATGAGGTTGTCGGGTGGATCGGGCTTTTTGCTCCGGCTGGTTCGCCGAAGGCCGCTATCAATTTGCTGAACGGGGAAATGAACAAGATCCTTGCCAGACCAGAGACGCGGCAGCGCTTGCTTGAGTTTGGCGGAGAGGCCGCTTCCGGAACTCCCGAAGAGCTTGCGGCCTACGTTGTGTCGGAGCGGGAGAGATGGGGCCAGGTTATCAGATCGGAAAATATTAAGGTTGATTGATCGACCACTTTTCAATGGGTCGATGTGCACGCAAAAAACAGGGGCGTCTCATGTGCATTCAAAATGTTTTTGGGCCGAAGTCTCTCAGAACACGAATTTGTTTCCTTACGAGTTCGCTTGTATTACTCATTTTCGTTGCTGCCCAAAGCGTAGCTTGGGCGCAGGAGTTAGTAAAGCCAGTCAAAATAATCGTGCCGGTACAGACTGGCACAGGGGCTGATTTAACAGGGCGATACTATGCCGAAAAACTCACTCAGGCATTGGGTCAAGCATTCGTTGTTGAGAACCGTGTTGGTGCAAATGGCTTAATCGGCATGAGCGCAGGCGCGAAAGCAGCCCCCGACGGCTATACATTGGTACAAGGGGCGCTTGGTCAAAACATTCTAAATCAATACCTGTTTTCATCTTTGCCGTACGATCCAGAAAAAGACTTCGATCCGATTATTCTTGCTTCGAAGATCCCATTTATCATCTCGGCAACTCCAACGTTCGCCGTCAATTCGATAACAGAATTGATTGCTGCTGCAAAGGCGAAACCAGGCACAATCAATGTGACCATAACAAGCGCTACGGCTCGGATCCTGTACGAGCACTTCAAGAAGGCCTCAGGAATTGACCTGTATCCAGTCTTTTATCAAGGTCCAAGTGCTGCGATTCCGGACGTGATGGCTGGTCGGGTATCTGTCCTTATTGAAACCGTGCCTGCAACGCGGCCATTGGTCATAACTGGGAAGCTCAAGGCCCTGGGTATAACAACTCAAACAACTAGTGACCTCTTGCCGGGAGTTAAGTCGGTGGCAGAACAAGGCGTAGCAGGATTCAACGAGGTCGTTGGATGGACTGCGCTATTCGCGCCACGGGGAAGTCCCAAGGCAATCATTAATCTAGTGCATTCGGAAATGGACAAAATAATGAAGCAGGAAGTTACCAAGAAGCGTCTGTTTGATTTGGGTGCCGAAGTAGGGTACGGGACGACGCAAGATCTCGAGGCGTTTCTAACCGCTGAACGGCAGCGATGGGGTCAAATTATTCGGAGCGCGAATATAAAGGTTGATTAAGCGCTTATAGCGGCCTTCTAATAGCCACTTTTTAGTCGATGCAGTGTAAGTAAGTGCTTAAAAGGATAATTTTGTGGACATTGTTAGTAAGGTATCAAATGCCGAGGGTCCGTCAGAAGTGGTAAAGCTTCCTGAACACAAGGGCCGCATCACCGATAGCGAACTCGCACGAGTGCGGGCGAAAATTGGTCAACGGGTTGAAGTGACGGAGCCCCCCTACTTGACTGAGGTCACGAGGGACGCCATCCGCCACTGGGCGTGGGCTACGGGCGATCGAAACGCTCTCTACCTAGACGAGGCCTACGCCAAGAAATCCGTGCATGGCGGTTTAATTGCACCCCCGACGATCCTCTTTGCCTACAGCAGGCTTTCCATCGGTTATAGGGGCGGCTTGCCCGGGGTTCATTCGATGTTCGGCGGCTCCCACTGGAAATGGAACCAGCCGCTCAACCTTGGTGAGACAGTTCGCGCCGAAGCGACCTTCAAGGATCTCGTTGAATTGCCGAGCCGGTTTGCTGGAAGAATGTTCAAGCAGATCTCGTCCATAGAATTCAAAGGGACCAAAGGAACGTCGCTAGCGACTGTGGACTCCTGGGGCTTTCGCATGGAACGTACGAAGGCCAAAGAAAAGGGAAAGTACAACGAACTCGAATTTAAGATCTATACCAAGGAAGAGATCCAGGAGATCGGCAACCGTCTCGCGAACGAGAACTGCCGCGGAATGGAGCCGCTCTTCTGGGAGGACGTGG
>JANNPR010000945.1:0-2556 GCA_031400345.1 Planctomycetota bacterium
AGCCGGGAGTTCAACCAAGTTAAGCAACGTCTGCTTTTTAGCCTGACAAATATGGGACGCCCGATCATTTATGTGCGCAACGGAAATTACAAGAATAGGGGCGAATTATATCTCGAGCACCGCTTTAGTGGGCCCGAGCTAAAGGTAACTTATGCCAAAGATACGCTGGCCAACGTTTTCAAAATATGGCAGCGCCCCGTACATATCGAAACCGTGCTTGAGGGGCACGTGACCACCCTCTCATTCGATGGACACGAGCATTCAACCACGAAAGGTGAAAAAATAGCGGTGCCCGCCGCATAACCGTTGACTCGGCCAGCTTCGTAAGATGCGTCGCTGGCGGGACCATTAACCAGAATTATTCGATATTTGAATAGGGATTAAAATCAATAGACGGGCAGCTTGTGCTGCTTGAGAGGATCCGAAATATGACACTGAAAGCAACCCTCCGCAATGAGCTCCATCAGCTATCGGCTGATCCATCGCGGAGTATGCCAACTAGTTTAACGGCGGATACCCCCGAGGGGCGAATATCCGCTCAGCTTGTCGACGTGGATGCCCTCGCCTGTGCTTTTCAAGATTTGGCTTTCCAAACGGACCGCTTGGCGAACACGTCGGTCGATGAATTGAAGAAAGTTTGCGAAACAATCGCCAAAAAATTGCATTATCTGCTTGAGCCGATTCAGGCCGTTGAAGTAGACGCGGATGCGTGTGTCGTGCAAATGAGATCGATCCCGCCGCAAAAGGATGAAGACGGGACGAGCTACTACGAACTGCTTGCGCGTCGTGGAGGACAGATTCAACTATGCCGCTACAACAAACAACGCGGCGCCGAACGGCAAGTTGTTCCAGCCACAGTGACTCGTGAGGTATTTGTTCGCCTAGCGATCGACCTATCGACAGGCGTGAATCCTTAAGTCGACCCGCAGAAAGAATTGTTCGGCACACCAATCCTTAGCGCCCGTTGTGAGGACTTAGACGTCCGCTATGCTGTCACATGCTGGTTTGCCTGGATGAATGACCCCTGACGGGGCCTCAATCACACAATGGTTCCGTTCGATGAAGACCAAAAGCAAGGACAAGGTCGCTAAACACTTCAAGCGTGCATCTCAATCGTTGGCGGGCGGGGTCTCGTCTTCGACTCGAGTGAATCAAGCATTAGGACACCCGCTGTTTTTCGAAAAGGCAAGTGGCGCTCGAGTCTGGGACCTGAATGGTCGGGATTATTTCGACCTGTGTTGCAGCCATGGGGCCACACTTCTGGGACATGGGGATGAACGGATTCTTGCCGCCGTCGAGTCGGTATTGAAGCTCGGCGCCCCTTGTTCGTACGAATCCGAGATACACGCTGAGCTTGCCGAGCTCCTTTGCGAAACAGTTCCCTGCCTGGAGCGGATCCGATTTACGGGCTCCGGCACGGAAGCCACGATGCACTGTCTGCGTTTGGCGCGAGCCGTTACAAAGCGAACGAAGTTTCTCAGGTTTGAAGGCAATTTTCATGGCTATCATGATCAGGTGATGTTTACCTCCGCGACAGAACCTGGTCACTTCAATCCGGTGCTAAAGCCAATCTCAACAGGGGTACCGGCATCGCTGAGCGAAAATATAATTCAAGTCCCCTATAATCGCCCCGATTTGGTGGAACAGGCCTTGCGTCAGTGGGGACAGGAAATAGCGGCAATCATCTGCGAGCCGATTTACTATAACGCTGGCTGCGTATTGCCAACTCAAGAATTCATGTCAGCGCTGCGGCGTTTAACGCACGAGTACGGAAGTGTCCTCATCTTCGATGAAGTGCTTAGCGCTTTTCGTATGGCGCCAGGAGGTGCTCAGGAGTTCCTTGGCGTTACTCCCGACCTTTGCACCTTGGGAAAAGCGGTAGGGGGCGGTTATCCACTCAGTGTATTTGGTGGGCGCAAGGAACTCATGGATCATCTAATGCCGCTGGGAGACTGCCAACATAGTGGAACGTATAACGGTCATCCCGTGGTAGTTGCTGCAAGCCTTGCCGCTGTGCGAGCGTACCGCGAACCGGGTTTTTACGATCATATCGAATCCGTCGCAGAACAACTCTACGGGGGACTCACCGCTCTGTTCGCGACCTACGGAGTTCGAGCTCGGGTGCAGGGCTTGGGTGCCCGCTTCGGTATTTACTTCGGTATTTCACAGGAGGTGCGTGACTATAGTGATGCTCAACACCACGACCGGGCGGCAATGCTGCGTTTCGTAGCTGCCGCAATTGGACAAGGTGTCTACTTTCACGACTATGGCGGCGCCGCTTGTCATCACGGTTTTTGTGCGGCGACTACCACTCTAGATGCGGCCGATATTCTGACACGGCTTGATAGCGCCCTGGCGACGTTGTACTCCTAGGTATCCAGCTGGAAACTCTGGCAAGTCGTTGGGTGGCACGTCCCTGACGAATGGAGCCAAAGCGACCAAGGAAGGGCGTGTGATCGCAACCACGCCCTTTGACGCTCGTTCCTCGCGTTGTAGTAGGCACACTCCGTGTGCCGTTACGGCACACGGAGTGTGCCTACTACAACAGGGACGTGC
>JANNPR010000956.1:0-6803 GCA_031400345.1 Planctomycetota bacterium
GCTGCAATATCCAAAACCCAGTAGTCGCCGCGAGATCTAGTTCGCCATACTCGCTTGCTGTTCGTAAACAGCAAGAGCTTCGATTCATCCTCCGAGAACGTATAGGTCTCAATCGCTAGTGGAGATTCTTCTCCCGGTGGAATGAAATGATGTGCAGGCACCAGTACTTCTTTATTTTCACTGCCTACGTCGTGCCAAACCAAGGCATTGTTCGGCGCATCTTTATCAGCTTTTTCTAAAGAGGTGTAACCCCCGCGGCTCTTATTCCACTGCATGGTGGGAGGGTGCTTACTCCGAAACTCGTCCGAATCAAAAATCCGATTCAATGTCAAGCGGTTCTGATCTTTGGGTTCCTCATCGGCGAGCAAGTAGCTTCCCGCAAAAGATAGCGGGACAGAAACAATCAGGGCGCTTAGCACAAGCGATCTGCTGAACATCGATTGGGATCGGCAGGGGGGCAATGTACATCGTCGCATGGTTGCTTCCGCGTCGTGTGCGAGTTTGGCATCAAACGGAGCAATAGTATACTTCGTTTTTTGTAGGGTGGGACAAGCGAAGCGACGGCCCACCAGCTGCCATTGGCAGGCCGGCAGTGCGCAGTGTGCCACTGGCCGCCGCCGGAGTTGGCCATGATGTTCAGCAAATATTATTTTGGCGGCAAGCCAGTGCTGAACAACGCAGGACTAATCGCTTCAAATCGTTTTGCTCGCACAACGGTTATAGACCTCAAACGAAAGGCGTTCGAATTTTTTCGTTTCCACAACTACACTGACGACTGCACCCAACAATTTGAGGCAGTCGGACTACTACGGCTTAGGTCGTCGCTTTTCGACGGCGTCTCGGCGGATCTTGTCCCCAAGCTTCTCCAGATGCTCCGGCCAGCGAAAGGTAGGAGCTTTTTGCGGATCGTAAGTCGCTAAGTGGTCGCGCAGCCGTGTAGTCGGTTTGGAATAGACGAACTCCGTTTTCCCGAAAACCTCTAAGCATAACGCGGCAAGTCCAAGATCGTATTCCTGCAATTCGCGGCGGGTGTCGACATGATTATGGTCATGATCATCCTGGCGATTGTTATCAAACCACGATTGAACGCCTTCTGCGAAATACTCATGGTGGTTGGTTGAGGCGTACGCATCTTTCCACAGACCTTTGGCGATTGCCGCGTCGTACGCTGCTTTCACCCGACCGTCAAATGTCGGATCGAGATTTACCATTCCTCGTAGATGGATGTTATGCGCGAACTCATGAATCAGAATGTTCTCCGTTGAGTACGGATCACCCGGATACGCTAATAGATTTTCCTCGCCACACGAACAGACGGGATCGGTCTGTGAACCACCTAGGCCGCGTGCTCGACGATCCCAAAAGTCCTTAGGTTTGAGATGGCTGTGTTCGGGAATGTCCGTAGTGAACTCGTTATGAGCAATCACGATTAGCCGCGAACCGCTGCGCACCATCGCCTCGCGTACGTCAGGACGGTGTCCCAGCATCAAATTCACCAGGTATGCTGCTTCCAACAGTGCGTAATCGTCGACTTTGTCTGATGACACAATCGGGTAACCTGCCGCATCGACGTACTTCTTGTAAAACTTATCCAACTGCATTTCAGCGGGGGGTGACTCGACGTAAAGCATTTGCGTGGCTACTTCCGGGTCGGCGCCGACCAGCGCGCCCGCGAAAGCGAGACATAGCAAGAATGCCATCGGAAGGAACGCGATTGGAAGTTTCATTGCTGACCACCTGATTACTACAGCGATAAGGTTCGGAGCCTAGTCGGACAGTGCCACTTTGAACCCCTGCCGGCTTGCCCGGCGGGTGAACGAGGTTGGGTAGCTCGCAACGCCTCCCTCAACACTCCCTTTCGCTTTCTGCTTGCGTTTGCACATGCTGTCAATTCCGAAGTTTGGCGTCGAGTGGAAGAGGATCAGCCCTCCGGGCTGGGAAATCGTCCAGGATTTAAGTGTTGATCCACAAATGGTCTGGAAATTAGCGGTGATCAAATTCAGGGCTTCGTGCAGTGAAAACGGTGAGTGTTTTGTGCTAGCTGATGTCCGACGATGCTATGGGTTTTCCGCCGGCTAAATACATGTCTTCAAATACGGTCGTTAAGCCTTGACGTTACATAGGTCTTAAGCTGGACGGTCTCCAAGCTGGCAGGGGACAGGCATGTTTTTACGTCCACATTTGCCGATCTAGCATACGGTAGTTAATGGCTTCGTTTAAGTGCGGCAGTTCTATTTCAGGACTTGCGTCGATATCGGCAATGGTCCGCGCCACTCGCAGGATTTTATCGTGGGCTCGCGCAGAGAGCCCCATTTCGTTGACGCTGTCTCGCAATGCCGCCGAACAATCTGGATTGAGGGGGCAGAATTTACGGAGCTGAGGCGCCGACATATTTGCGTTATAGCGCGTTCGTGAATGATCAAACCTTGCACGCTGAGTGCGGCGAGCAGCCATTACGAGCTGGCTCATTTCACGGCTCCCGCTACCGTCCCGGCCATCGGTTAACTCTTTGAAGGGTACCGCCGGGACTTCAATGTGGATATCAATTCGGTCAAGCAAAGGCCCACTGATCTTGGACATGTATCGTTCAATAACGGCAATGCCACAGTGGCAGGCTCGACGCGGGTCATTCCTATATCCGCAGGGGCAGGGATTTAGGGCCGCAATCAGCATGAAATCGGCAGGGAACGTGGTGCTGTTGAGTGCTCGTGAAATCGTGACCCGACCATCTTCTAAGGGCTGGCGTAACACTTCCAGCGTGCGCCGATTGAACTCGGGAAGTTCATCCAGGAATAAGACGCCATTGTGCGCGAGACTTATTTCTCCTGGAGAAGGTGTGCTGCCACCCCCAACGAGCCCGGCGTCGCTAATCGTGTGGTGCGGTGATCGAAACGGCCGGCGCGCCATCAGCGGTTGACCTGGCTGCAGCCGACCTACGGCGCTATAGATACGAGTCGTTTCGATCGATTCGCTAGGGCTAAGAGATGGCAGAATCGTCGGCAGTCTCTTTGCCAACATCGTCTTACCGGAACCTGGAGGTCCGATCATCAAGATATTGTGTGCGCCAGCGGCAGCAACGGTGAGTGCTCGTTTAGCCATTTCCTGGCCACGCACATCGCAGAAATCGTCCTCGTATCGGCAAAACTCTTCAAACAATTCATTCAGCCGAGACGGAACCGACTCAATCACCAATTGGCCAGTCAAGAAAGCGACGGCCTCGGTCAGCGAGCGAACGGGGATGACTTCGATGTCCTCGACGACAGCGGCCTCCGCGGCATTATCGGCTGGCACGATTAACCCTCGCAGTCCGATGTCGCGTTGCCGTGCGGTTGCAATTGCCATCGACAGGGCACCCTTTACGGGCCGCATATGGCCTTCCAAGGACAACTCGCCAACGACTGCAAACTGCTGAAACAAATCCGACGACAACTGACTACTGCCGGCCAACATGCCCAGCGCGATCGGGAGATCAAACGATGCTGCTTGTTTGGGAAGCTCGGCCGGTGCCAGATTAATTACAACTCGATCGTGCGGCCGAATAAAACCTGAATTGACGATCGCGCGTTCGACGCGGTGAGTGCTTTCCTTGACGGCCGCCTCGGGCAGTCCCACCAGCACTGTTTTCGGCAATGCGGCGGCCGAGACATCAACCTCGACCTCCACAGGCAGTGCCTCAATCCCCAACATCGAATACGTCCGCAACTTCGCAAGCATAGGCTATCTCTTGTGCTCGTACTCAGCCAAACGGTACTCGTACTCGTCGTTCGTGTCATGCGGCGATGAATACTCCGTAACCGATTGGACCCGTTACACAAGTTTCGCAGCATCGAAGATGACGTCGGTCATGGCTTGTTTTGTCGAGTACGAGTACGAGTACGAGTACGAATGTTCAAGATCGATACGTTGACAGTAACGTCGGGCAATCCTACCAACCCCGTCTTCAGGCAAAGCGGCGGCCGAGAAATCCACCTCGAGTTCGACAGGCATTGCCTCAATCCCCAGCATTGAATAGGTACGCAACTTCGCAAGCATGGGCGATAGTTACCCACTCGTAAGTGCTACTATCCCGTATTGTTGCGGATCGTCGGCGTGGCCGCAACCGCAAATGGGATTAAGACCGTCCGATGGGGCCTTCAACTCTTGGAAAGCCGTGATGCCGACCCCGTCGACCAAGCGAGAAGTACGAGAATACAGTCTAAGTACGGCGCGATACTGCGCGTTATGATATTGATTGGACGTAACTAGACTAATGAAATGTGTTCGGGGGAGTTATGAGATAACTCCCCCCGACCCCTGAGGCACTCATCTCCCTGCCTTAGATAAAGCGCACTAGGCGGTCACTCGATCAGAGCCGGCGACCTTTACGATTTTGTTATATAGCCCGAGGATCAGGAACGGGGCAACCCACTGGCCGACGAACAAGGCACCGTGATCCTTTCCCATCGTCTTAAGTGACAGCGCGCCAATAATGGATGCGCCGGCCGCCCATAGAAATACGTCTGAGGGCAGCTTGGCCGTCTGTTCTTCAATGGCCTTTGCTAGGGCACCTTCGGAATGCTCCCGTGCCTCTGTCCTTGATCCCGACCTAACCATCTGTCCCATAGAGTCCGTTGCCACGTGAATTACCTCCTGAGTGAAAAAAATACTGTGCTTCAACCGGACTTCGGCCGTAGCAACCAAGTGGCAGTCGCAACTATCGTGCCACTAAGCCCTGGGGACTCGAAACCTCGTAATCTGAAGAAAGAAAACCCTGACACTCATGGGAGCGCCCGGGTTTAACTTATCCAGGTCACAGAACGATTCCGAGCTTCGAACAAGGAAGCTGTCACGCCAATGCGGTCGCTGCCGTCGCACTGTGATGTCGCCCCGGCGCCTCAGCCCTGTGACCACGCGAGACTGGGGCATGCCGGGATTTTAGGTTGTCCGTTTAACGTAAAGGATGCTCAACCTGACGTGCTCCTTTGACCCACTTAATCCTCTCCATCTGAAACCAACGCGCCCGTGGTCTTCAGTGCATACGATTGTTCCTCGACTGCGATGCGTTGGAGTGAATCGCGATATTCCACGTCGGGTTTGGCCTTGTACCTGATGCGAGCCTGACGAGATGTCAAGTTGTAGACGCTTGTCCACATCGTCCAGTTGTCAACCGACATGCTGGTGATAACTCTGCTGGCGTCGTCGTATTCAACCGCACCACCCAATCTTTCCGCCGCATTCGAGCCAGTATGATAACGCTCACAAGACTCATCGTTTTCGCGCTCTGACTTTTGCCACACGGTGTGGTTTGTGCAAACCTGCCAACTCTGTTCGGCCGGGGTAACTCGAACCTCGCCGTCAATGAATTCGATGATCCGAAAATGGCCGGATGCGTCAGCAACCATGAGATGTTCCTGGGTTTCTACGAACTGAACATTGAAAGCCCGGACGAGATCGACTGCTTCGTCTGCAGTCTTGGCATAATCGAGAATCATCCGCATCAGAGTCGACTGGATGATTGCGGGCTTCTTGGGATTTACGGGAGGCTCGGCATGCGGTACCGACATGTCGGACACTGCTACGCCGTGACGATTCATGCCATCCATCAGGTAGTACGGTGTGAAGAGAAGTGGAACGCGTTCAATTAAGCTCGTCAGTTCCAAGTCGGAGCGATTTAAATTGAGATAGGCCAGGTCAATCACGGAAATGGATGCCAATCCATCCTGATCATGGATGCGAAGAATTAAACAGGCGTCGTTGTGATAGTCGCAATTTCGGCCGAAAAAGACGTCGCCATCATTTCGTCCTCTAAGACAACACGCAATCGTTATGGCGATGAACTTGTTTTTGGGCTGACCTGTATAACAGGTCCGCCTATTCTAGATCAGCGCTTGGTTGGCTGGGATTGTTATTCGTGCGGATGAAAACATATTCGTTGCAGCCATGTCCGCTCGATGTTGTCAGTTCCTGAAGGGAGAAACCGCGATCTCGCATGAACCGAAACACTTCTTCTACTTTTGCGACTTCAAATGGCCATCCTCCGACCCAGTCAACTAGGTCGTACCAACCATGCATTCCCCGGGACTGAATCTCACTACCCCAATTCGCGAATGGTATGCACGGGTTTCGAAATGAAAAAAGACGAAGACAACATGCTAACAGAGTAATGGCAAGACGTTTCAGAAATATCGACACTCCAATGGAAGCAACATACAAAGGGCCGATGGAGCGAGGTAAGCGTTGGTAGATGCGTTTTACTCCTCGCCATATTCGGGAGATGTACAACTGGTCGTTGTAAATGGCCAAAACCATAGATCCGCCGGGTTTTACGAGTGGTAGCAGGTTTTCCATAGCGCACCACATGCTACCGGTATGATGTGCCACACCCCAGCAATAAATAACGTCGAATTTTCCCAGTGTGCTCAGGAAGTCACGATCTGTGAGTGATCCCTGAAAAACGTTCCAATTCGTTGCGTCATGGCGGAATCGGTCTTTCAGGGAGCGAGTACAGGCAACGGAGTCCGCGTCGACGTCGAATGAACTTACGTCGGCGCCAAGTCGATTCGCCGCCAAACTGAAGAGGCCGCTACCACTTCCGGCGTCGAGAAACCGTCGCTGCTGCAGACTCTCCGTCTGCAGGAGAACCTGCAAAGATCGCTGGGCGGATGCAATTCTTGGTTCGTCGAGCGTTGACAAGAAACCAGACCAGTTTCGCCCAAATTCGAACCGATCCTCCTTTGCCTGATCGCGATCAGGACTGTCGAGCGTGTGTTTCATAGAGTTCGTCGGTATGCAAGGAACCAGTCAATGCTCGTCAGACTTTTCAT
>JANNPR010000963.1:0-1382 GCA_031400345.1 Planctomycetota bacterium
GCTGACGCCGCGATCTTGCACTGGGCTGGATGATCTGCTGAGGCTTCGCCCCGAATACAGCAACCTCCATCCACTTACAAGCACAACGCTGTCGCAATTCGGTCGAGGAACAAAAATAGGATAAATGCAATTTCTATTGACATGACCAAACTGCGCGACCCACCCCCGCCGTATCGGAATCGACGCAGCCGGATCGAGTCAAATTCGTGTTGCCGATGGTCAGTCTGATTGCGCCTGAATCGGAAGCCCGACTGCGAAAGTTATTCGGCGCCGATTTCGACACGTTGACGCCGATTGAAGTGCAAACGCTGGTGACGGCCGACCTCGAAGGGGAAGTCTCGAATAGCCGGCTTCAGTTGATCCGCTCGGAGCACCCGGTTGAACTGACGAAGTTGTTGCAGAGTCTGACAACCCGGGGGTTTTTGGACCAGATTGGCCTGAAGCGAGGAACCAGTCATTGCCTTCCCGTTTGGCCTTCGTCCCTTGCGCCGGGAGCTTCGTCCCTTGCCATCGGACCTTCCCACGAAACCGATCCGCTCTTGCTCGAAATCGCCAAGCCCGCCCGAGAAAAGAAGAAACTGGTGCCCGCCTTGACAAAAACCATCATCCGAAAGCTCTGCTCGGGACGTTACCTGAGTGCTAACCAAATCGGGATCCTGATGGATCGAGGTAAAGACAAATTGCAGAAAAACGCCTTGTCTGTGATGGTGGCTGATGGGGAACTCGTCCTTCGATTCCCCGACCAGCCGACGCATCCCAATCAAGCCTACACGACGAAGGAGCAGCCATGAGCCAAACGCCTCCGTCCTCGATTCCCTCCCGAAGAATAAGCAGACAGTCTGATTGCGGAGCGATACTGGACAAAACCGAAGTTACAGGGCGTTAAAGTGGGACCGCAACTAGATTGTCTGTTGACTCCACCTCGTCCCTTGCGCCCAGAGCTCCCCACTTTGCGCCCGGAGCATCATCCCACTTTGCGCTCGGACCTTCCCACCTTGCGCCCTGGGCTTCCCACCTTGCGCCTAAAATAGTTACCCGATCGATCGAAATTGCTCACCTGCGCGGGAAAGATAAAAACTAAACAAGTAAGCAGGCAGTTTGGCCTGCGCAGTTTGTGCGAGTCAAGATCACAAAATGCATTCGGCCCGAGTTTGTTTTTGTTGCGTTTCCCGGCTCCAGTGTATTCGGGGCGAAGCCCCAGCAGATCACCCAGCCCAGGCCAAGTCGCGGTCTCAGCCGCGGACGCCGGCCTGGGTTATGGTGCCGCGCTTCCCTGGGCCGAGAGATGGACGTCGTTGACAATCGGCACGGAAACGAGGCCGAAATAATCCGCGGACTGGGTTCGAGTCTTGGGATCGCGGTAATTCGTGGGAATGACGTGT
>JANNPR010000988.1:0-3257 GCA_031400345.1 Planctomycetota bacterium
CGCACTACTGCGGCCAGTTGTCATCCGCCCTAGAGCCCCCAAACGCACATTGACATTAACGGGGACTTTCGAGTAAAAGCTGGCCGCTTTTCTCGCTCCGTCTCCATTCAGGGTGTTTCGACCCGACCCACATCCACTTTCACACAGCAGGCGGTTGTACTTGCGATGGCTGCCGTTCCAGAAAAAGCCGAATCGGCCAGTCAGGCCGAGACTTCGTTGCGATTTTCTCGCATCGGCATGCTTTGGCGAGGGCCCATCGCGATATTTCGAGGTTTATCGACGCGAGCAATTTTCATTTTGGCGTCGGCGCTAATCACGATTACCACCTTGGGGACGGCCCTGGCGATACTTAATCAACGTCCGAAAGCGGAGCACATCAAACCCACGCCCGAACTGGCGCTGAAAGCCCTGGACGGGGGACTCGCGGAAGAGGCGCGGCGCCTGGCAGCTGAACTTCGACAACTCGACGATCCTGGGCCGGAAATACGAAGCATCAGCGCGTTCGTGCTCGGCAAAGTCTTGATGAACGAAGCGGAAAATGAAGCTAACTATGCAGAACGCAAAGCCCGTTATCTATTGGCTGCTAGGTACTTCCAAGAATCGGCAAAGCACGGAATCCCCGAAGATCGGCGGCCAGATCTGGCATACTCGTTAGGTCGCTCGCTGTATTCCGCGGAGCGCTGGGTCGAGTCGCAGCCGGCGTTGCAAAACGCATTGCAGCTCAATCCACAGCATGTCACGAGCCTGCATCGAATACTGGCAAACGCGTATCTACGTAGCCCGCAATCCAAGGACGCGGAGGCTACAGAACACATCCTGCAGTTTCTGAAAGACCCATCGATTACTCAGGTAGAGCGCGAACATGCGCAACTGGAGCTAGGTCAGATTTGCCTGCGAACCGGAGATCGGGAAGGGTGCATAAGGACGATCGCGTCCATTTCTGAGGACTCGCTGGCATATGGTCGAGCCCTTGTGCTACAAGGTCGCGTGCAATTGGACGACGGTGACAGATTATTGCTCACAGCGGGTCCGATGCCGTCTCCTGAAGTGTTGGAAGAGGCTGTTCACAAGTACAAGACGGCACAACAGACTTTACAGTTGGCAGTCGAACGCGCTGGCAGCGACGTGGAAGCTGAGCGTCCGGCTCAATATTTGTTAGGTTTATGCCTGAGGAAACTTGGCGACTACGCCGCCGCTGAGAACCACTTTCGAAAGACCAGTAGATCGTATTTTACTTCGTCGGAAGGATTTGCGTCGCAGCTCGAGCAAGCCGAAATACAGCTGGTTTTACAGAAGCATGATGTGTCATTGAAGTCGTTTCAAAGATTGCTCTCGCACATCGAGGATTCACGCCATTTCTCCAACAGTTGGGTAACGATGCAGGACTTGCGGGTGCGGGCGGAAAGAGCCTTTCGAACATTCTTAGATGCCGGCAAGATCGAGCATGCAATTGATCTGACGCACGTTTTCGGCGGCTTGGTGTCCGACGATTTGGTTATTGAAATGCGCGCCGAAGCGCGCCGCGCCAATGCAGATCAATTGTTTCAGCAGGCCAAGAACGCCTCGGTGCTGGAATTTGCGGCGATAGAAGCCAAGGCACGCCGAGAAGCACGCGATGCTGGCAGACTTTTTGGCGAACTCGCTGCGCTGCGAACTACGGCTCAAGAACACCCCGACTTGTTATGGAGCAGCGCGGAAAATTATCTGCGCGGTCAAGATTATCCACGCGCTGTTTCAGTGCTGACGTCATTCAAGGAAAGCCAACCTCGCAAAAACCATGCTCCAATTCTGTTGGCGTTGGGTGAAGCTGACTTGGCCCTTCACAATCCGGATCAAGCCTTGGTGTGGTTGAACGAATGCCTGCAATTCTTTCCAAAGCATCCTTTAGCTTACCGCGCAAGAATCTTGGCAAGTACCGCGTTTTTAGAACTCGGTAGAGTCGACGAGGCTAAGCAGTCTTTACAAGCAAATCTGGATCACGAAAACCTAACGCCCATCAGTTTGGAGTGGCGGGCCGCCTTGTTCGAGTTAGGCCGTATTCTGTATTACGAAGGACTGGAACGAGAAACCGCGAGCCGGCTGGCCGGAGTCGATAACGATGACCCACAAATCCGCAAAGTTGGACTGAAAGATTTGGAAGTAGCACATGAGGTATTTCAGCAAGCTGCCAGAAAACTGTCCGAGGCAATTCAACGTTTTCCCAACGATCCTCAGAGCACTGAAGCCCGCTACTTACTCGCCGAGACCCAACGGCACTTGGCCATGCTTCCGCGCAAGCGAATCCCAACGATTAACATTGAAACGTCCCGAGTGGTCCTGACCCGTCAGTTGCAGCAAGACTTAACAATTGCCGTTGCGACCTATCGCGATTTGCTGGACCGATTGAATCAGAAGCAAGAACAAACCGATCTATCGCAAGTCGAAACTTTAATACTGCGAAACGCTTATTTTGGTTATGCCGACTCCTTGTACGACCTGGGACGATACGACGATGCCATCCGTGCCTATTCTCTGGCGACGAACCGGTTCCAGACCGAACCCGAGTCCTTAGAAGCCTACGTGCAGATCGCCAGCTGTCACCGCCACATGGAACGTCCCGCCGAAGCGCATGGCGCGATCGAACAGGCGAAAGCTGTGTTGCAACGCATTCGCCCCGATGCTGAATTCACACGTACTACGCGGCATGACCGGGCAGGATGGCAACAATTGTTGGATTGGTTGACTACCGTTTACGAAACGAAAGCCTAGCTGGGAATGCATTCCAAGATATTTCAACCCGAAGCGCAAGCCAGGCGATGCTCGCAGTCCGGGCTCGAACTTCAGGTGGGCGTGCCGCAACCCAAGCCTCTCCGAACCATACTTCAGCCTCGGCCAACTTCATCATGAGCACCGACTCCCTAATGCAGTTAATCGAAACCAAGCATCAGATTCTCGGACAATTGCAACAATTGACAGTACGGCAACAAACGTTTGTGGATCAAAATTCACTGGACAAACTGCTACGGGTACTCTCAGCCAAGCAGGAGTTGCTGATGAAGTTGCAGGATACCGAGCGTCTGCTGGAACCGTTTCGCGGCGAGGAGCCCGAGCAGCGCAGTTGGCGATCTCCCGCTCAAAGACAAGCAGCGAGAACACTTGCAGCCGAATGCGACGTGTTCCTTCGCGAGATCATTCAGCTGGAAAAATCCAGTGAGTCGGCATTGGTGCTTCGGCGAGATGAGACAGCGGAGCGATTGCAAGGTCTACATACGGCTACC
>JANNPR010001000.1:0-8175 GCA_031400345.1 Planctomycetota bacterium
GCCAACTCCGGCGGCTGCCAGTGGCACACTCCCGGCCCACCCTGCAAGATTCGGATCCCGCGTCGGGCTCATTTCCGGTTGATTTTTTTCGGCCCAGCGCCGGCCGTTTTCTCGTAAGTCCCGTCGCCGGTTTTTACATACTTGGTGAAGCCCAGTTTCCCGAGCTTGGTATCGTCGTTAATTGTCTTTTCCGGCGACCGTGAAGATTTTCGGCCGACGATTCCGGGCGACAAGAACACGCGGCGCACGGGTTGGCCTGTTTCTGGATGACAGGTCAACAGGTCATCCGTCATTCGCTGTTCCACTTCGAACCGCTCGCCCGGTTCACCATTTTCATTGATGACTTCATAGATGTAGTTAGGCATGATTACACCAATCGGAAAGCTGTGTTACGGCTCAGTATACTAACGACCTTGGCAAGCAAACTAGGCAAGAATGCTTGGGCCAAGTATCCTTAAGCGTTAATGCCTGACATTGGCGGTCGGATCGGAATCCGTACGAGTCTAGGTGTTACCTGGCAACTAAGCATTACCCTAGCAACTTGATGGACATCAGGAAGGCAACGCATGAAATCCCCAGGTCAGGCTCCGGTCGGAGAGGGTCAACACGTTTTCGATTCGGAAGCCTTAGCCAAACTGCAAAATGCGCGAGAACGTATCGCCACGCAACTATCACAGGTAATCGTCGGCCAACAGCAAGTCATCGAAGAACTATTGATTTCGCTGTTTAGTCGTGGCCATTGCTTATTGGAAGGAGTGCCGGGGCTAGCAAAGACCTTGTTAATTAGCACTTTAGCGCGCACCTTGAACCTGTCATTCAGTCGCATCCAATTCACACCAGATTTAATGCCAGCGGATATAACTGGAACGGAGATCATCGAGGAGAATCGTAGCACGGGCGCTCGCGAGCGTCGTTTTCTGGAAGGGCCATTGTTCTCTAACGTGATTCTGGCCGACGAAATCAATCGTACGCCGCCCAAGACTCAGTCTGCCCTTCTGGAAGCCATGCAAGAGCGACAAGTAACAGTTGGCCGAGTGCGTCATCCGCTGTCGGACCCTTTCTTCGTCTTGGCAACTCAGAACCCGATCGAGCAGGAAGGGACTTATCCTCTTCCTGAAGCACAACAAGATCGGTTCATGTTTAAGGTGTTCGTCCACTATCCCAGTTTTGATGAGGAGTTTGAAGTTGCCAGGCGAACAACTGCTATTCAAGCGGACACCATCAAGCCGGTGTTGAGCAGCGAAGAGATCTTGGATCTACAACGAACCGTGCGAATGGTGCCGGTGACCGACCATGTTATCCGCTATACCTTGTCTTTGGTTCGGCAAACTCGCGTAGGTGGCGCAGGTACTCCCGAGTACGTGCAGGATATGCTGGCTTGGGGAGCTGGACCCCGCGCGGTCCAACATTTGATTCTAGGAGGAAAGGCGAGGGCCCTTTTGCACGGGCGAACGCATGTATCGACCGATGACATTCAAGCTTTGGCGAAGCCCGTTCTCCGCCATCGGATGGTTATCAACTTCGCTGCCGAAAGCGAAGGAGTCAGTACCGACGATATCATTGATCGCCTTTTGACAAATACTCCCACCAAGGAAGATGAGTTGACGCGCGATGCCCGATTCCAAAAGATTTTTGCATCCTGAGGCGATCCAACGCATTTCGCGACTGGAATTGCGAGCTCGCCATATCGTCGAGGGCTTTTTGTCGGGGATGCATCGCAGCCCTTACTTTGGCCAGTCGGTCGAGTTCCTTCAGCACCGCGAGTACGCCAGCGGTGACGACCTGCGGCATGTGGATTGGAAGGTATGGGCACGCCAAGACCGCCTGTATGTCAAGCAGTACGAAGAAGACACGAATCTGCGTTGCACTCTGCTGGTAGATGTTTCAGGAAGCATGGAATATGGGCGCGGGCCACTAAATAAGTACGGATATGCCTGCACCATTGCCGCGTGTCTGGCATATTTGATTTTGAAACAGCAGGATGCGGTGGGCTGTGTGGCATTCGATTCCGAGATCCGCTCACGTACGCCGTCGCGCAGTCGCCGAAACCACTTGATACCGATCATCGAATCGCTGTCGGTAAACAAACCGCGCGACAAGACAGATATGTTCGCTACATTGCGCGCGGCCGCCGAGGCAAATCCTCGCCGCGGCATGATGATTTTGATTTCGGACCTGTTGCCCAATTCGGCAGGTGTGTTACGGGGACTGCGACAGCTCCGCCAACAGGGACACGACGTTTTGGTTTTTCATGTAATGGATGATGACGAGTTAGATTTTCCATTTGCCGGACCCATGCGATTTGATGGCTTGGAATCCGAGGATTTTCTCAATTGCAATCCCCGGGCGCTGCGGGAGGGGTATCTGGCATCGCTGCAAATCTTTTTGGACGAAGTGCGCAAAGGCTGTGCCAAGAATACGGTCGACTACGTTTTGGTTCGCACTAGCCAGCCACTAGATGCGGTATTAACTCGCTTTCTCAGTGCCCGGCTGGCCGTCCGGCGAAGGTAGAGGACGAGAAGGCGTTCAACCACGAAAGACACGAACGACACGAAAGGAGCAGATTTATCGGGGGCTGGCACGTTTCTGGCCCGTTTGTTACGTTGCTCGTGCGATATGTTCCTTAGAAGAGCTGGGATTCAACTGCAGCGATGGCTATGAAACAGGCAATTTCTGGCGTAACACCTGCTGAAACTGCAGAGCGCACTATCATGACGGTTTTTCCGTCCATTGCGGCGTATCCGGAAGGTCGCTTATTGGGTCGTGGGTACAGTATACGATGGCCCGATCTCTACATCTTTCGGCTTGGCAACTTCATCGCGCTGCTGTCGATTCCGGCTGCCCTTGCTTTGTATTTTTACCGTCTGGCGCCTTCCTTTTTTGGTTTGTCCTTACACGGCTCCTCCTATCGTCTGACGAATCGACGTATCATTGAGGTGCGGAGCGAGTTTCGTTCACATCCTAAGTTTCCATTTCTCCGGTTTGTATTTGGCGCTGAGGTCAAGTCGGTCGACTTGGATCGTTTCGATGCGATCTTGATTGATCGATTGCCTGGTCAGGAATGGTATGACGCCGGCGATTTAGTGTTTCGGATGGGAAATGTTGAAACGTTTCGTTTGAGCGGGGTCTCTCGGCCTGAGTCTTTTCGGCAGACGTGCTTCAAAGCGCATATGGCTTATGTCGGCGTAAGAAAAGCGATGCAACACGAAGCAACGCTACACCGTGAAACAGCGCTGACGTAGATAATTGTTGCCGCATGAGGCGTGCAGCTCTAAGGGAGGAGCAAAACATGCCTTCACGTGTTGCCGTACTCATCATTTTCTCTTCGTTTGCATTCTGTTCCCTTGGAATAGGTGCTGAGCCAACTACGGTTATAGAAATTTGGCCAGCGGGGGCGCCCGGCGAAGCCGGGGATATCGGACCTGAACGGCAGACATTCGACGGGCGCCCGGCCTACGGAATGCAAAGTGCCCTTCCCTAGGTAATGAAAGATGCAAAATGCAAAGTGAAAAATGAAAAATGAAAAATGAAAAATGATTTCGAGGACGCGTTGCCCCAACGCCACTCTTCAATTTGCACTTTGCATTCTTCATTCTTTAAGGTGTGAAGTCCTCATCACGGGAAAGTCTCACAACAAACGCTGCCAATAAGTCGGCTGCCTTATCGAGGGATACAGGTATCCCTGCTTCGACCTGGCCTGCTCGATGTGAAGAGTGGATGCGCAGTCGAGAGATTCTGAAATGATGCCCGTAGGAATGGGCACTCTTGCCCGTCTGTTCCTGGGACATTCGACGGGCGCCCGTGCTACGGAATGCAAAGTGCCCTTCCCGAAGTAATGAAAGATGCATTCTCCATTCTTCAAGGTGTGAAGTCTTCATCGCCGGAAAGTCCCACAACAAAGGCCGCCAATAAGTCGGCTGCCTTATCGATATCTTCCAGGGAGATGGTCTCGACGGCGCTGTGCATGTATCGATTCGGAATACTAACTAATCCCGTTGCAACTCCAGCTCGATTTATTTGCAACGAGTTCGCGTCGTTTGGAGTTGCGCGGGCGATCGCCGACAACTGAAACGGGATGGACGCTTCTCGACAGGTGTCCAATAACCGTTGCGTGACAATTCGGTTCATGTTTGGGCCACGAAAAACCACTGGCCCCTTGCCCAGGGAGATTTCGCCATTCTGACGTTTGTCGATTGTCGGACAGTCGGTGGCATGTGTCACGTCGACACAGATTCCAACCTGTGGATCAATTCCGTAGGCGCTCGTTCTGGCTCCTCGAAGTCCGATTTCCTCTTGTACTGTCGAGACCGAATATAGAGAACAATTGAGCGAGTGCTGGCTCGCTCGTCGAAGTGCCTCAACAACAACCCATAGTCCAGTTTTGTTGTCCATTCCCGGCGAGTTAGCCAAACCGTTCCGCAACTCTTGATAGCCGAGTTCCAGGGTCACGGAGTCGCCAATACGGACAAGATCACTGGCTTCCTGTTTGTCCTTGGCGCCGATATCGAGCCACAGATCGTCCAACTTGACAACTTGTTTACGTTCATCGTCGGTAAGCAAATGGATTGGTTTGCGCGCGATCACGGCGGAAACGGGCCCGTGGTCTGTCCAAATCGTCATCCGCTGCCCAATCAACTGCTGGGAATCCCATCCCCCAATCGTCTGAGTGTAAATGAAGCCAGCTTCGACGATTTGTGAAACCAATAGTCCAATTTGATCGCAATGCCCGGCCAGCATGACCCGCAGCTCACTGCCTGGGTTCTTACATAGGATCACATTGCCATGAAGATCTGTTTTTATGGAATCAGAAAAATCTTCGGCATACTGACGAACAACCTGCTGGATGGATTCCTCATATCCGGATGGGCTAGGCGTGGCGAGTAGTGTTTTGAGAAACTCAAGGGCAGAAGCATCCATGTTGAATTCCTAACTAAGAATTTCATAACGCAAAACTCGGCCCGGCAAGCGTTCTGGCAGTGTCAGGGAAGGCTCACCGTCTACGATGACGCGAACGCCGTTTACGAGCACTTGCAGAACACCTGTACATGACTGATGAGGCTGCGAGTACGTTGCCCGATCGATAACTCGCTCGGCGTCGAACACGACCACGTCTGCAAACGCGCCTTCTCGAATCACGCCGCGGTCGCGCAAACCGAAGCGTTTTGCTGGGAGCCCGGAAAGTTTGTGGACGGCTGCTTCCAGCGAGAACAACTTCCATTCTCGGACGCAGGGGCCAAGAATACGACCCGCTGAGCCGTACACGCGTGGATGGACGACCCCGTCTGGGAAGAAAATTCCGTCGCTCCCCACCATAAACAAGTCATGTTGCAAGAAGGGCCAGACCAGGCGATCATCGCCTTCGTCAAAAACGCATAACACCGCCAATCGCTCTTCAATGAGAAGATCGCAAAGCGCGTCCTCTGGCGATTGTCGCCGCTGGCTGATAAAGTCCGCTACGCTTTGTCCTTGATGAATAGCGTTGTCCCGAGACGCCACCCAGGCAATTCGCATGTGTTCGAAATCCAGGCGGTAGTTTTTCAGTCCAGACCGAAACCGATTACGAACTTCGCGATTTTTTAACTTGTCGAGCACCGCGAGGGGTCCGTCATCCCATACCTCGTACGGTAACAAGTAACTCAACATGGTCGAACCCGGCTGGTACGGATAGACATCGAACGTGAAGTCAACCTCGTGGCGGGCTGTCTTATCGATGTATCCCAAGACCTCTTCAGCCGTATACGGTGATAAAGCCTTAAGGTGAGAAATGTGGACACGATTGCCGGATCGCTTGCCGATTTCTACGGCCTCGCGAAGCGCGGTCATTAGCCCTTTCTTATAACGCACGTGTGTAACATAAAGGCCGCCGAACTCTTTCAGCGTGGTACAGGCTTCCACAAGTTCATCGGTGCTACTGTGGCATTGCACGATATAATCCAAACCCGTGGACAGTCCGACCGCACCGGACTCCATGCCGCGGCGAATTTCTCGCCGGATTTGTAACATCTGAAAATCGTCGACTCCGGCCCGTCCAAACCCACACGCCAGCGACCGCACGTTTGCGTAAGGGATATGAGCTACGGCATTCTGCACATTCCGGCCATTGAGCTGTTGCAAGTATTCATCAATGCTGCTCCATCCGTTGTAGTCGTTAAGACGCAGGCCGTTTAGGGCGCGCAAATAGAACATCCACGATGGCGCCGTATGCTCGTCAACAGGCGCATAGGAGATCCCGTCGGCCATCAGCACCTCAGTTGTAAAACCTTGAAGTGTCTTAGCCGTCAAATGTGGGATTCGCAACATCCAGCCGTCGCTGTGGTTGTGAACATCGACAAAACCCGGTGCGATCAGTAGTCCTCTGGCGTCGATCGTTTCGCCAGCCGAGCTTTCGGCCAGATTCCCCACAGCGATAATACGATCCCCAATAATTCCCAGATCCGCAAGAAACCGGTCTGCGCCAGTGCCATCAACTACCGTTCCCCCTTTTATGGTGACGTCGAACACGTAGGGTCTTTCCGAACAAGAAATGCAACGATTGAGCCTACTCAATCGGCTTGGGAGCGTTATGGGCTTGGCGAATCAACCTGACTAGCTTGAGGGCCTGACTTGCCAAACGTGTCGGCGAACGCGTTAAGTTGTGGCACGAGCTGTTCGATGGCAACTTGCAGTGCAAGAATGCGAGACTCAGCATCGATGAGACTATTATAGCGCGCAAGGTTTTCTAGCTCTCCTGCCATCTCGGCGGCCGGATTGGGACCGAAATATCGTAACGAGCCCTTGAGTGTATGTGCGGCCCGCTGAAACCCGGTCATGTCGTCGTGGGACAGGGTTTCTTTAAGAGCCGACATCAATTTGGGATATTCGTCAAAGAACAACTGAATCAATTCGGCCAGGAAGTCTCTTTGTCCTTCGACCGCCTCAAGGGCAGTGGTCCAGTCGATCTCCGGTTCGTTCATCATATTTACCGGTCTCTCGTCATCTTCCCTGCGTCGTGGGCGGTTGGTGCAGTTTGGCATGCTCTTGTTCGTCTGTCGGTCGATTATCAAAGCCCCTTGTCGCCGTGAGCTCGATGTGGTCGACAAACTTGACGTTGGCACACTCGTCAATTTCTGCGGTACGGCAAGCGGAATGATCCGGAATAAAAAAGCGAATGGGTCCGCCGTCCTTCGTCGAAAGCGGATGACCATCAATTCGGAAAACCAAAAATGCGGCATCTCGCACGGGCGACAGCGGAATGCTCGCATGAAAATTATCGGTTGAGCTATGCAGACCTAAATAATTCGCGGTGGCCTTAGGACGCACGAGATTAAGCAAACCACTCAACCGGACGGCATGACCCTTGCGATTGGGCGCGATGCGGCTTACGTCAAGAATCTGTTCGTCGGCCGGAATGGCCATCAAGTCGCTCAGCCGTAAGTCAATCGGGTGCTCGACTTCGCCGTTCACACGCAACAAGACGGATTCACTCATGATCTCAACGAAATCATCTTGAGTTGACGAAAAAGAAGAATTGCTATTTCACCGCAAGGGTACCCAATCGCAAGCAGGCAGACAACTCCACTGCCGGGGTGGCACGCCCCGAGACGCGAGGAACGAGCGTCGAAGGGCGTGTGAGCTACACCGGACTGTAAACTGGCGATGGGCGTGTGGCCTGGTGAAAGGCCTATAATCTGGCGAAGCACATAGTGTGACTAATAAAACTTCCTGGTAGCAACATTCGTCTGGAAACCAACACCACGCCCTTTCGATGGCTCGTTCCTCGCATCTCAGGGACGTGCCACCCACCCCAATACAAAAAGAACGGGCGCCCACCGCTGCGAATCGGCGGGCGCCCGTCTAAAAAGATGGATTGCTCGGGGCATCCGTCCCCAAAATCCTTTACGAGCAACCCATACTGTTACCGCAGTTGTGACAGAGATAGCAATTTCCATTGCGAACAGTTATCGAGCCGCAGTTGTCGCAGCTAGGAGCGTCGCTTTGAAAACGTGCGAATTGAATATCGCGGTTCGTACCGGAATGCGAGTTGGATTCCAGTTGGACCGCCGGGCTGGTTCGCTCCAGCAATAGCGGCTCGACCACAGCGCTGCCGTTGGAATGACCGTTCGAACCGGCCTCCGACTTTTTCTTGACGTCGGAACGAAGAGAGGGTTCATCCGCCACCCGTTGCTTGTCGGAATT
>JANNPR010001011.1:0-5115 GCA_031400345.1 Planctomycetota bacterium
TATTCCCTTTCCACTGCCGACTCTTGAGTGAACTCAAACCATGCATCGAGGTTTGATCGCAGCAACACTTCCAGCGGTCCGTTTTCTAGAGTGACGTCATCCAAGTTTCGTTTTCAATCGCTGGATATCGCCGGCCCGCCAAATCGTCCCATCCGGAATTTCCCCAGACCAGGAAAAAACCGCCATCATCCGGCGATCCTCAAGTGATTCGATACCCAATTTCTTATGCGTCAATCTGGCGCGACGACGTCGCAGTTGGTCTCGGCGCAAGTGGAATCGTTGACTCATCGTATGGATGTCGTAGTGAGAAAGAGGAAGATGGCGAAAATACGCTATCGCCCACTTTAGTTCAGTGTTTTAAGCGTTGTTGCCTGAAACTGCCATCCAGTTGACCATTTTCCCCGAAATCACTGTTGCTCCATTCCCCGCCGGTTTGGAGACCTGAAGCGCGACCTGACCCTTTGTTCGGCTTCTGCACGAGGGAACGAGTGCTTATTTAGAATCGGCTACCGTTGCCCAACGGCGAATCCGTCTGCGTGTATGAAGGAGGTGACAAAAACGCGCGCGAATGGATTCGGCTTGCTCGTTTTTCGGTACCATGGTTTACAGCTGCTAAGCAGTGAGGAAAGACGCGTTCGGTGCAACCGACGGGAGAACCATGATTGAAAACGAAACTTGGATGACGTCACTCTAGAAAACGGACCGCTGGAAGTGTTGCTGCGATCAAACCTCGATGCATGGTTTGAGTTCACTCAAGAGTCGGCAGTGGAAAGGGAATAAGTCATGGTAACGAAAAAGTACACGAATTTGGTAGCAGAGCAACGAGCCCTGGATGTAGTCTTTCCTCCCCACTGCCGGCTGCCGACAGCCCACAGCCGACTGATTACCGCCTACTGTTTACTGGTTTCCACATCGCTAATCGGCGGCGAAAACAGTCTGGCTTGGAAGCAAACCGGTTCGATGCAGGCGCCGGAAGCATCTCAGGCAGCTGCCGTCGATGACGAGTCGGTTTATGCCATCACGAATACGAAGGTTGCCAAATACGATCGCGTATCGGGTAAACGTATCGCCGTCAGCACAGGTGATGCGAAGCATCTTAATAGCGGGTTCTGGTGGAACGGTATGCTCTATTGCGCCCACTCTAACTATCCGGAGATGCCACAGCGCAGTGAAATCAAAGTGTTAAACCCCGACACGATGCAGTTATCCACTTTCAAGGATTTCGGCGCCTATGCCGGCAGTCTTACCTGGTCGGTGCGGGACAGCAATTATTGGTGGTGCAATTTTGCCAGGTACGGCACCCAAAACTCAAAGACAGTACTGGTGCAATTCGATACTGATTGGGACGAAGTTGCACGCTTCAATTATCCGGCCGAGCTAATTTCTGAGTTAGGTCAGTTCAGCTTGTCGGGTGGAATTTGGCGCGCTGGGCTGCTGCACGTCACGGGGCACGACGATCCCGTTTTGTTTCGGCTTCGGCTGCCGACAGATGGCGACATCTTAGACTATGTCGACAAGCAGTCGTGCCCCTTCACAGGACAAGGGATAGCTCAGGATTTGCGGACGAGCGGAATCGTGGGGATTAACCGCGCGCGTCGCGAAGTTCTTTTTGCGAGACTGGAATTTCCGGCCGCTTCGCCGCGTTTGGACCGGGAAAATTTGCTGGTATACCGCAGTTCACAAAACCAGCATCTTCCGGTAAAGACAACGGATCACTGGTCCCATCGCCGCGCGGAGATCGTGGGTGGAATGCGAACGATAATGGGCCCTTTGCCGGGCGTTGAAAAGCAGTGCGCCCTTGAGATGACGGTTGAAGAGGAAGTGGACTGTGAAAGCTACGTTCGGCGTCTAATCTCCTATGAATCCGAACCGGGTTCACGCGTACCGGCATATTTATGCATCCCGAAAGCCGCATTAAGGCCCGGGAGTCAGCCGGCGCCAGCTGTGTTGTGTTTGCACGGCACTGACAACGTTGTTGGCCATGGCGTAGTCGTCGGGCTCGGCAATCGTCCTAATCGCCAATATGCCAGCGAACTTGCCGAGCGTGGATACGTGACGCTTGCTCCAAATTATCCCCTCCTTGCCAAATATCGGCCGGACCTACAGGCCTTAGGTTGGGAGAGCGGCACGTTGAAGGCAGTTTGGGATAACAAACGTGGCCTTGATCTATTGGAAACGCTTCCATTCGTAAGATCGAAACGTTTTGGTGCAATCGGTCATTCACTGGGCGGCCATAATGCCGTCTATACCAGTGTTTTTGACGACCGTATCCAGGTCGTCGTGTCGAGTTGTGGACTCGACTCGTTCCTGGATTATATGGGGGGCGATGATCGGCGATGGCTCCCCAACGCAGGTTGGACACAGCCCCTCTATATGCCCCGTTTGGCCGAATACCGAAATCGTTTGCAAGAGATCCCGTTTGACTTCCATGAACTCATCGGTGCGCTGGCGCCGCGTCATGTCCTAATAATCGCTCCCGTTTCTGACAATAACTTTCGGTACGCCAGCGTCGATCGGATCGCGACTGCAGCGCGGCATGTTTATAAGCTATATGACCAGCCGGACCGACTCCGCGTGATGCACCCCGATTGCGGCCACGATTTCCCAATCGAGATGCGAGAAGCGGCCTACCAACTGTTCGACGAAAATTTGCGATGATGGTTGCGCCGGTTTCCGTCTGCTTGATAGTGACGCATTGACAGGACCAAACTGCGCTAGGACTGACTGAGGACACCACATGCATCGCCGACTACTCCTCTGGGTTTGTTTGACGGTTTCGATGGACTTAGCCACCGTCTGCCAAGCGGAGAGTGACCAGCCGCAGCAGCAGGTCCGGGTGCTGAGCTATAACATCCACCACGGCGAAGGCACGGATGGGAAGATCGATCTGGAACGGATTGCAAAGGTCATTCGTTCGGTTCAGCCCGACTTGGTAGCGCTGCAAGAAGTAGATCGCAATACGCGTCGGTCCGGCGGCATCGACCAACCCACGGAACTAGCTCGACTGACCGGCCTGAAAGTTGTCTTTGAACGGAACATTGAATATCAGGGTGGCGACTACGGCAACGCAGTACTCTCGCGCGTGCCGATTGAGCGGCACAAGAATCATGCATTGCCGTCGCACTATAAGGGGGAACAGCGGGGCGTATTGGAGTTGGAACTGAAAGCGCCCGGAGGCGTGGGTCCCTTCGTCTTTATGGCCACGCACCTCGATTATCGTCCCGACGACGGCGAACGTCAGGCGTCCGCGGTCAAGATAGACGACCTTCTAAAGTCTCAGCCGGAAACGCCCGCAATCCTGGCCGGTGATCTGAATGCCAACCCTGATAGCGAGGTTCTCAAGTTCTTCAGCCGCAACTGGCAAGTCGCCCGGGGAAACAAGCCGACGACGACGTTTCCATCCTCGGAACCGACTAAGCAAATCGATTATGTGCTGTTCCGAACTGCAGAACACTGGAAAGTCATCGACGTTCGTGTGCTCGACGAGCCGATTGCTTCTGACCATCGCCCAATCCTGGCCGTGCTCGAACGGCGCTCGGGAAAGAATAACAAGTGTATCGCAAATTAACTCATGAATGCATCGCCGTACTTGCCAGCGTTACGAACAATCGAGACATGTTTGCGAGCGATCCCCGGCTGAGCTTTTTTCCGAGCTAGAGACTCGGCCGTAAAAATTCGCCGGTCGCCAACGGCTATATTGGCGTCCGCCGCACCATCGAAAGACACATGAAAGTGAAGAGCCGACTTAAGGTCGATCTTCGAGTTCTCTTGGGCGGGCAGCACTATCACAACCAACATGATTCCCTGATAAACCAGGGATAACCTAATGAGTTTGCCAATTCGTGGCATCGTGATTTCCTCTCCAGATCTTGAGTGGCAATGTATCACTGTGCGACCGCCAATATATCGCGAAAATATCCCAACGTGTCGCCGAATCCGTTTCGTTCCGAGCAGTGGCACTTTCGGGGTCGTGCCACTCTTGAAACGCGACGTGGTTTCCATTGGGACCGACCATACTAGCGTTTCAAGCAGTGCTGGGCGGGAAGCGGCCGGATGTTCCGAACGGTCAGGATTCGAGTTGACAGGCAGTTCCCATTGCGCGGAACGATAGCAAGCCGGAATCGAATCTCCGAATCCGTTTCGTTCCGAGCAGTGGCACGTTCAGGGACGTGCCACCCAAACGCGATCGGTCAGGTCCTAACCTAACCAAATTATTCATCGCTTCTATCAGGTCGCATGGCACGATGGATAGCCGACCTGCCAAACCTTTCCGCGATTTGGTCGGCAACCCGATCGAGTTGTCTCTGGCGCTCACGATCGGGCTCGTCGAAAAGTTGTCGCTGAGAGCGACCTGTATGATCGAACCCCTTGACCCCGAATCCCAATAGCCGCACTGCCAAATGGTTTTCTGGTAGCCTTCTCGTCAGTAGCTCGAGGCCGGTCTGCAAAAGTTCCTGAGTGATATCCGTGGGCTCTGCCAAGGTCATCGAGCGAGTGATCGTTCGAAAGTCAGCGAATCTTACCTTCAATTCGACCGTCCGTCCTTTTAACTCGTGACGACGCAGGCGCCGAGCGACCTGTTCGACAAGTTCCACCAGCCAAGCCTGCAGTACTTCATCGTCAGATATGTCTTCCACAAAAGTCGTCTCGTGAGAAATCGACTTGGCCTCGCGGTCAGGCACGACCGCTCGATCGTCCTGCCCGTGCGCTAACCGCCAATAATGCTCGCCCGACGAGCCAAACAGGTCGTTGACCGTTTGAATGGGCAACTGCCGCAGCTGACCAATCGTGCGTATGCCTCGTCGATCGAATGTTTGCCCCGTCACTCGGCCTACACCCCATAACCGACCTACCGGCAACGGATCGAGAAACTCCTGTACACGATCCTCTTCGATAACAACAAAGCCATTTGGCTTGCGTAGGTCACTGGCAATCTTGGCGAGGAACTTGTTAGGAGCAACACCTACCGAAGCGACCAATTGAAGCTCCTCGCGAATTCGCTGCTTGATTTTTCGACCGATATCAGCCGCCGTACCAAATAACCCCTCGGAGCCCTTGACATCGAGAAATGCTTCGTCGAGCGACAGCGGCTCGACCAGTGGCGTGAAATCTGCA
>JANNPR010001060.1:0-3175 GCA_031400345.1 Planctomycetota bacterium
GGGAGACAGGCCAACTCATCCAGAGTTGCTCGACTGGCTCGCCGAGGATTTCGTGGCAAACGGTTGGAAACTCAAACGACTACATCGGTTGATTATGACGTCTTCAGTCTATCGGCAAGCCTCGTCTGGTCCGATCCAGGAATCCGGAGTGAGCAGTGACCCTGAAAACCAGTGGCTGAGCCGCGTGATTCCGCGCAGGTTGCAGGCGGAGCAAATTCGGGATGCGATGTTGTCTGCGTCAGGCGAGCTGGATTTGCGTCGAGGCGGACCTTCGGACGAGTTCGCAGGCAGCAGGCGAACCATCTATACAAAAGTGTTGCGGAATGTGCGGGAGCCGTTATTGGAAGTGTTTGACGGGCCGGACGGTTTCAATAGCACCGCAAAACGCGACACCACCACAACCCCCACACAATCACTGCTAATGATTAATGGACCGTGGACGCATGCACGCGCGATTGCGGTGGTTAAGCGATTGCAAGCGGAAAGCGAGGATCCAACGAGGTGGGTGGCCGGCGCGTATCGGTTGATCCTGGGGCGCGAGCCGGACTCTGCCGAGATGGAGCGAGCCAGTCAGTTTCTGCATGTCCAAGCCGATCAAACAAGCGATGTCGACGCTGACCTGACGGCCAACGATGCGGCCGAATTCGCTACCCGAGCCGCTCTAATCGATTTTTGCCACGTGCTGTTCAACTCGAATGAGTTCTTGTACGTCGACTGAATGGTTCTCCTTAAATCGGTCGGGGAAATGATATTGATATCTTCCCAAGTGGGCTTTCGACTTGGATAGCATTAGTACTTTTGTTGAGACTTTTATGATGTTAAACGATGACGACAGGTCGAGTGATGGACCGATCCCACATGCGACGCGAAATTTCACTCGTCGTGATATGTTGGTAAAAGGCGGAGCTGGTTTTGGCGCTTTAGCCCTGGCACACTTATTGCCCGACCAGCTACTAGGTGCCAGCAAGTCCGGCACGTTGGGACGCCCGCATCACGCTGCCCGAGCGACGAGTATCATCTTTTTGTTTATGGAAGGAGGTCCGAGTCACATCGACTTGTTCGACCCCAAGCCCAAGTTGACGGAGCTCGCCGGAAGCCCTTTGCCATCGAGTTTCAAGCCGGTCATTACGCCGATGGGCGAATACGACGCTCCCCTATTGGCGTCTAAACGGAAATGGAAACAGCATGGTCAAGCTGGCTTGTGGATTTCAGATTGGCTACCGCATGTCGCTGAGTGCGCGGATGACTTGGCCGTGATTCGGTCCTGTTGGGGAAACGGGTTAAATCATTCCAACGGTGTTTGTCAGATGAACACCGGGTCGATTCTGGCCGGCCGCCCGTCGCTGGGGTCGTGGGTCAGTTACGGATTGGGAACCGAAAACCAAAACATGCCAACGTTCGTGGTGATGGAGGATAACGTTGGGCAGGTCATCAATGGCCCTCGCAATTGGGGAGCCGGCTTCATGCCTGCGGTGTATCAAGGCACAGCATTGATGGGTGGTCGGCAGCCGATTCAGCACCTTGAGACTCCCTCTTCGGTGAGCCCGTCGCGGCAACGCGGCAAGTTGGCGTTCCTGTACGAACTCAATCGGGTACACGCGGCAGCTCGACAAGAACAAACCGAATTGGAAGCTCGTATCCAGTCGTACGAGCTAGCCTTTCGCATGCAATCCGAAGCACCACAAGTGGTGGACCTTTCCACGGAGACGCAAGAAACGCGCGATCTGTACGGATTGGATGAGAAGGACACTTCCGTGTTTGGCCGAAATTGCTTGTTGGCTCGGAGGCTGGTCGAACGAGGCGTGCGATTCGTTCAGCTGTATCACGGTTCAGGCAGTAAATGGGATGCACATTCGAAGATCGAAGAGAACCATTCCGGCTTGTGCAAATCTTCGGATAAGCCCATCGCAGCTTTGTTGAAGGATCTCAAGCGGCGCGGATTGCTGGATAGCACGCTGGTGCTGTGGGGCGGTGAGTTTGGTCGCACACCAATGAGCGAAAAGGGAGACGGACGTGATCACAATCCGTATGGTTTCACGATGTGGATGGCAGGTGGCGGAGTGAAGGGTGGACGAACAGTCGGTTCTACCGACGAAATCGGCCTGCATGCGGTGGAGGAACGACTGCACATTCATGATTTGCATGCCACCGTGATGCATCTGCTGGGTCTCAACCATACCAAGCTCACGTATTTCTATAAGGGCCGACCCGAACGAGCCACGATCAACGAAGGAGCAGTTTGTAGGGAGATTCTGGCATAAGGAAAAGGGAGTTTGCGGAGTCTGTAGTTGGATCGTGTCACTTGAAATCAATCCGTTTACGTAACCGTCGTCATATAAAAAGCCAACGCGTGAGATCCAGCGGCGATCCATCAATTTCCTTCGCATTCTTCCACCTGCGGGCAGGAGGCGCCAAATGAAAACGACTAGCGTTGTTTTCGTCGTTGACGATAATTTGACCGCTCGGCGCTCACTGAGATACCTGGTTGAATCGCACGGTTTGACCGTTTCCGATTTTTCATCCCCGCAAGATTTTCTGGACGCATATGATCCCGCACAGCACGGCTGTTTGATCGTGGATTTTCAGATGCCCGAAATGACAGGACTCGATCTTCAAGACGAGCTCATCACCCGGGGTTTCCACATTCCCGTTATTGTGATTACGGGGCATGGCGACGTGGCCACATGTGCGAGGGCCTTTCGAAGCGGCGCGTTCGACTTCCTAGAAAAGCCGGCTCAACCGGAGCTCCTTATCGAGCGCATCCAGCAAGCGCTGTCGCAGGATCTACAACAACGCAAAAGCGATCGTAGATCCAAAGTGGTCGCCGAAAGAATGGCACTGCTTACGCCTCGAGAAACAGACGTGATGAACCATTTGGTGCAAGGGAACTCAATCAAAGAAATTGCTAGTGAGTTCCAGACCAGTTTTCAAACAGTAGCAAAACATCGCGCGCGGATTCTTGCAAAACTGGAAGTCGAGAACGACGTCGAGCTGGTCCGTTGTGTTCTGGAAACGAAAACACCCCGGCATCCACGCTAGTCCGTCGGGAGTCGGCAGTCGGCAGTCGGCAGTCGGGAGTCGGCAGTGGGCAGCGAAAGCGGGTAGACTACCGCGACAAATGGCAACGTTTGGTGGCATGTCAACGAGCAATGGATTCACTGCCGACTGCCGACTG
>JANNPR010001106.1:0-4844 GCA_031400345.1 Planctomycetota bacterium
AATACCGGCAGCGACGGGTCTGGAACGACCATCACGTTATTTGTTGTAAACCCGATTTGCTTTGGTGAAAACTCAGCGTTCGATCCGCCATCTTTCGGATGCCAGTCGAAGAGTTCTAGTCGCGCTGGGACGTCCCAAAGCCGAACCGTACCGTTACGTTGCGCGATTGCAAAGTAACGACCGTCGGGACTAGATACGAAGGTTAAGGCGTTGGACGAGCCTGTGATTTCCATTTGACGCTCGCCGGTCTCGGCATTCCAGATATCTCCCGTCCACGGCTGTTCACCCATTCCGCTGACTAAATCGCGAACGCCCTGACTGCCAAAGGAGCTTGCGACCGCGTTTAGGCCGGCGGTTGCCGCATTGGTCATATGCACGGTCACTAGCCAACGGCTGTCGGCACTAAACTCACCTAAGGTTTGCATCGACTTCTTTCGAGCACCTGTTAGTTCAAATCTCCTTTCACCGGTCCCTAAGTCGACAAGTGGAATGTTATGGGTCTGTCCTGTTGGGAAAGCCACCATCGAGGCGGCGAGTTGGCCATTGGGGCTGACTACGCCAAGAGCGGCTGGTTGTTTTGCTCCCTGCCAGATTACCTTGTCGGCAGTTGCGTCCCAAATTGTTGGCCGCGAGTCGTTGAACCCACCGACGAGAATATTACCATCCTCGCGAAATCCGATCGAAAAGAATGCGCGACCTTGGAACGGCATTGACGATGTTCGTGTGCGAATCGCGCCGCTTTCGACGTCCCACGCGATGATCCCCTGAGGGCCCATTCGGATCAGTCGATTCCCATCCGGGGTGAACTGCAGGCGGTAGGGCGCCAGGGGCGTCGCATCTTGATAGTCAAAAGTACGGAGATGCTTGCCGGAATGGCCGTCGAAAGTGACCACTTGGGACCGGTTGCGTATTTCCACAGCCACTGTCTGATCACGCGGACCGAACGCGAATGGCACCAAAGTTCCTTGAGCAGCATCCGTTTCCAGTGTCACCGTGGAGAGTGCCAGATCGTCCGTGAGCTCCCACTCCTGCAGTGACCCGAGGCCGCCGACCAATAGATGCCGTCCGTCATGGCTCCATGCCAACAACTGCGGCATGGCTTGGTGATCGAGCGAAATCGCTGGCGATTTGCCGGCAAGGTCGAATACCGAAATAATGCCTGCAACGTTGCTTAGTGCCGCACGTCCGCCGTCTGGTGAGATGCAGACAGAGCTAAATGAGAAAATCGGGGGGATAGTGAGTCTCGCCGACTCTTCGTTTTTTACAATGTCCCAGATCAATATTGTCGTTTTGTCACTCGCGCGCTTACCCGTTTTTTCATCCTGGTTGTAACAATGGATTGCCAGTCTGCCCGCTTGATCAAAACCTATTGAACCACTCGTTGCCAACGGTAAATCGACTTCTGTTTCGGTACGATGTGCCGACAAATTCCATACCTTGACCTGATTTCCTCCGGTAGGGAACGCGAGTAGTCGGCTGTCGCTGCTGAAAATCGCGATCGCAACCGCTGTGGAAATCGTTCCCAGGACTTCGCCCGCTCCATCGCGATCCAGGTCCCATACGATTGCCGTATGCATTCCGGAAAGTGACAGAAGCACGCCGACGAGATAACGTCCATCGGGACTAAACCGCAGCGAACGCAGGAAAGCAGCAGGAAGAGACAGCGCCCGGTTTGTTTTATCTTCGGGTTTTACAGTCGCTTCAACGGTGGGAAGAGAGAGCGACAAGTCGCGGTGCCGCGTGCGGCCCGGCAATGCCCACACGGTTACTCGCTGCATGTCGTCCGACAGGACCGCCACCTTTTCTGCATTCGGGCCAAGTGCCATAACAGCGCCAGACAAAGGTTCCGCATCTTTTCCTTTCCATTTCAGGACTTCTTCTTCGGTCGCGAGGTTGGCAATCGCGAAAGCACCACTGTTTCGTTCCAAGTCGAGGGAAACGCTAGCGGCAAATTTCCCGTCTGGACTGACCGAGTGGGAAATACCGGCCCATTGCCGCACCACGCGCCCATCACTGAGCAACAGCGCGGAAACCGCTTGTGATCGTAGTTGAGCCTCCGTAGGCTTTTCTCCGGCAAGTCGATCGAAATTATCGAGCGTCGTCTTCCAGTCGACGTCACCGTCTGAAACCTTAGGATCAGAAATGTCTTCCTTACGCACACGTCGCAATGCTTCCGCGCCTTTGAGTGCGTCGAGAGATGTCCATCGCCGGTTCGGTTGCTGGGAAGCGAGCAATACGCGAGCCTGATGGTAGAGTGCCCGGCCTAGATCTTGCAGAGCGTCCTCGGTCAGTTCCAGCGCACGGTTTCGCTCAATGTTTGCTACATCTTCGGCTTGTCGCGCACGATCACTTTCTATATTCGCCTGTCGGCGCTGTACCGTCTCAGCGTCTTTAGCTCGTTTCTCCGCTTCGGCGGCATCCCGCGATTGATGCTCTGCCTGCTCGGCCCGATCCTTTTGTCGAGTGGCTTCAGCGAGACGCTCCAGTGCCAGAAGTTCAGCCGCCGACGCTCGACTCGCTTCTGCAAGAGCGAACGCTTGCGCTTCTTTGAGCCGGAAATACCCCACGAAATGGTTGATCAAGAGGGCCGAAATCATGGCGATTGCAAACATGACTCCGAACATGGCTGCGCGGTGACGCCTCGCGAACTTCCGCATTCGATAGACATAGGTGGGGGGGCCAGCTTCCACTGGCTCGTCGCTCAGATAACGTTCGATGTCTCGCATCAAATTTACGGCCGACTCGTATCGTCTGGTACGGTCCTTCTCCAGCGCCCGCATCACGATCCAATCCAGTTCACCCCGCATCACAGCCCCCAGCTTCGCAGGTTCGGTCCGGCGCTGGGCACAGATCGTTGCCAACCTGTCTTGCGAATGGCTTAACCGTGTACTCGGTTTGTCAGGGTCGGTTTCGCGGATCAGGCGAAGCATTTCCGTGAAGCCGGCCTGTCGCAATTGCTCCTTGGTGATCGGGGTCGAGCCTGTTAGCAGTTCGTACAGCAGTACACCTAGCGAATAGATGTCGCTGCGAGTATCGACATCCAATTGGCTGAGCTCAGCCTGCTCCGGACTCATATATTCCAAAGTGCCGACGATCTGGCCGTGCTGGGTAAACATGGTCTGCTCGGTAAGTCGCTGATCGATCGCCTTGGCCACGCCGAAATCGATCACTTTGGGCGTCGGTTTGCCGTCATACAAACAGACCATCACATTCGAAGGCTTGATGTCGCGATGAATGATTCCTTTTTGATGCGCGTGCTGGATTGCCTGGCAGACGGGTATGAAAAGCTCCAGCCGTTGGCGTGGGGCCAGCTTGTTGTTATCGCAGTATTCGGTGATAGGCACGCCTTTGACCAATTCCATCACGAAGTAAGGGCGACCGGCCTGCGTCGTTCCCGCATCCAACACGCGAGCTATATGCTGATGATCCATCATCGCCAGAGCCTGCCGCTCGGCTTCAAAGCGAGCGATTACTTGACGGCTGTCCATGCCGGGCTTAATGATTTTTAGCGCCACTTTACGTCGCACCGGCTCGACTTGCTCGGCCAAATAGACGACCCCCATCCCGCCTTCGCCGATCTGTTGCAAAAGCTTGTAATGTCCGATCATCATGCCTGCGGCTTCGCCGATCGGCGAGTCATCACGTGTGGGAAGGACGGTGGCTTCCACAGCGATCGGCGGTTTCTCCAGCAGGCTGTCCGGATCGTCATGAGCTCTCAGAAGAGCCTCCACGCGATAACGCAGTTCCGCGTTACCGTCGCAGACCTCGTCGAGATAAAGCTCTCGTTCGGTTCTGGTCGTCTTTTCTACCGCCGTCAAAAAGATGGTTTTCACATCGAGTGGCACGTTCACAGCACCCTCCTTACAGGTTCCTTGCAGCGCTCGCCGCCAACTTTGGGCCTACCTTAAATGCGCCGTTCCGTCGGTAGATGTCTCGCAGATTGGAAAACAACGCTAGTTTTCCGGAAACTTGTCCGACTCGCCCAATTCGCATTTCAGCCATGCCCGCGCGTAAGTCCAATGCCGATAGGCGGCGGCGCGGGACATTCCCAAGCTGGCGGCTGCTTCCTCGATCGACGAACCTATGAAATACCGCTGCTTTACGATTTCCGCGGCAGCAGGATCTTCAAGAGCCAACTTGGTAATCGCTTCATCGATGGCAAGTAGCTGATCCGATGCGTTAACCGCCGCTAGACTCGCCTCAATAAGATCAACTCGTCGCATGCTTCCGCCTCGCTTCAATCGGTGTTTGCGGCGCGCGTTTTCCACAAGAATCCGCCGCATGGCTTCTGCGGCGGCTGCGAAGAAGTGTCCTCGCGATTGCCAACGCTGTTCGCCTTTCGAGCCAACTAGGCGAAGATACGCCTCATGTACCAAGGCAGTCGCTTGCAACGTTTGTCCCGATGATTCGCGGACAATTTTTTGCGACGCCAGCCGCCGCAACTCACCATATACCAACGGCAAGAGTTTATCCGCCGCAAGTCCATCCCCCCGCTCCATTGCATCCAAGATTCGGGTGACGTCGCTCATGAATCGTGAACATAGGTGTTGCTTATCCCGGGATCAACGGTTGGTGCAGAAATGTTGCTTTTGATGAACCATGTTGCCAAATGCACTCCTACCTGTCGGCATGCCAACCAAAAAACTTAAGAATTTTTTAAAAATCATAACATGTTGGCAATTGCGTCCTTACTACGCATGTTAGAGTTTCCTGGCTGACTCGTCATTTGCGAAGGCAGCATTTTTTCGCCACACTCGTTATGGGTTCGCAAGTACCTCTGACGCCCACGGTCAATGGTTTGCTACACAACGAATGTCACAACAAACGTTACCCGAATTTTATTT
>JANNPR010001129.1:0-6005 GCA_031400345.1 Planctomycetota bacterium
ATGAATGGCATGGGTGGATCCCCCTTCATGGGAGGCGGCTAGGGTGGACAAGGTGGTGCCGCGTTGGCCGATTTCGATTCGTTGATCGAATTGATTACCACCACCGTCGATCCAGATTCGTGGTCGGATAACGGCGGGCCTGGGGCTATTAATGAGTTTGCAACAGGCGTCATTGTCGACACGACCGGCTTGTTGAAACGGAATGGATTACAAGTCGATGATTCGTTGGTCGCATTACGGTCGCGCGCCATACGCCATTCTGCCAATTCAAATGTTCGGCGCGAATCCAACCTTCGCATGGTTTCACTGTCGCGACTTGAACGGCATTTGCAGCTGCTCCGTGCCAAGGGACGAGGCCCAGATGACGTGATGCGATCGCTGGCGGGAATCTACAAGGTGAAGTATCTCTTGGTGTATCCGGAATCACGGGATGTGGTGCTCGCCGGTCCTGCTGGTGATTGGGGCGTGAATGCCGAGGGCCGTTTCGTGAATCACCAATCCGGGCGCCCGGTTTTGCAGTTAGATGACTTTGTGGTATTGCTGCGGAACAGCTTCGGAGAGATGCAGGGAAGATTCTCGTGTGCCATTGTTCCCAGACAAGAAAATTTGGCCGCGGCCAAGGAGTTTCTGGAGGCGTCCGCTGCCAAGCCGCTTCAACCCTCACAACGCAATCGATGGCTGCGCGACTTGCGCGATCGACTCGGTCGCCAAGACATTGAAATTAAGGGGATAGATCCACGCACCCGCGTGGCTCGCGTCGTCGCCGAGGCCGACTATCATATGAAGCTCGTCGGCATGGGGCTCGAAGAGGGGACGGCGGGAGTGACTAGCTATTTGGATTCCCTGAGCGAAGATCCGGCCGCTGCAAAGAAACCCCTGAATGTACTGAGATGGTGGTTCACTTTGAACTATGAGGCCATTCGAGCCACTCCGGAACGCAATGCATTCGAATTGCGAGGCCCCGGTGCGAAAGTCCAAAGCGAAAATGAGTTGCTGACTGCGCGTGGCGAACGCGTTCATACCGGGCAGGCAGACCTTCTTACCTCGCAGTTTTCGCAGAGTTTCACCCGTAAGCTTGATGCGCTGGCAATCAAGTATCCCGTCTATGCTGAACTACAGAACATCTTTGATATGGCCGTCATCGCTGCCTTGCTGCGCGCTGAAGACATTCCCAATCAGATGGATTGGACGCTACCGCATTTTTCCGATGGCGGTGCGTACCAGGTCACGTTAGGCGAGGCTCCTAGGGAGGTCGAGTCCGTGATTAATCATCGCATGATCAATCAAAAGCAGATCGTCGCGGGCGTAAGTGGAGGTGTGACGGTTGACACTCGTTCGCTTGTTCGCCGCGATTCCATAAGCACTGATAATTATGGACTTGTATCAGGCGCCCGTGGTACTGGCGTCCCAGACAAACTCCCACGTGATGCCTGGTGGTGGGATTAGTCGTAGTTGTCAGTCCCTTTCGAAATGTAGTAGGCACACTCCGTGTGCCGTTACGGCACACAGAGTGTACCTACTACAATGTCAAAACAGGGAAGCTGCACAAGCGGTGCGACGGCCGGAGATCCCTAAACGGAACCGTATAGATTATGCCGATGTAATCATCAGCTGTCTTCCAATCTCCGCTCACGTTTACCACCCGAACTAGTTCACCCGTATACCCCTATGTTGCATATCGACGCTTTGGAACAGGTTCGCAAGCAGGTCATTATTCGATTTGACGAGCTTGGTGCGGCAACTGATGAGCCGATTTGCGAGACGATCTTGATCCGCGAGGGTTTCTATTGCGGTCGCAGATTCGAACGAGACGACATTACCGCGATCTGGTTTATTGGCGAAGACGAGCTAAAGTTCCATGATCGTGAGGGATCGGTCGTCGACGTTCTTAAACCCAATCGCCCCCCGATGCCCGACCGTCGTGATGCGGGTTGAAACGCAAACCGTCAAAGATCTATGACGGGCCTCTAGATGACGGGCCTCTAAGTGGCTCTCCAATGACTTTTCTGACTTGCCGATCGCTTCCTGCATGACTCGGCATATGGCTAAATCCCAACAGCGGACGGAGCCGTCAGCGCAACTGGACAGCAACCAGCGACCGTCGGGACTAACCAACAGCGACGTGATCTTGCCTGGATGAGATGCCAATCGCAACGGTGTCTGATTGGGTTCCGAATTTCGCAGATTCCACAATATTACATCGCCATCCTGGCTCCCAGTAACCAAGACATCCCCGTCGGGTGAAAACGTGGCTGCGACGACAGCCGCCGTGTGGCGGTCCAATACCAGCGGTTTGTTCCAAGGGTTCTCTGCTTTTAGATCTACCACGCCAACTAAATTGTCCGCACCGGTTGATACCAACCAGTTTGACTTTGGATCCGAAATCAGCCCGGTGACATCATCTCCATGGATGCGAGGCTCGTGTAACAGCTGACCGTCTAAATTGCGTACTTCAATGACTCCTTCTTCCATACCAATTACGCACCACTGACGTTGATCGACGAGTTTTAAGCAGTGTACTTCGCGCGGAACTTTTACCAGAGCCATGGGGGTCGGTACGTCACCCGGCTTCAATACCCAACGAATCAGTTGTCGATCCAGGCAGACACTGATCAGATCGGATCCACTGGCCGAGAAGCTCATGGCGCGGATTTGTTCGTTATGACCGTTGAGCTGGCGATGGGTCACGCTGGGATCCTGAGTTTCCAAATCCCATAATTGAATCGTTTGGTCGACACCGCCGGTGGCCAACCACCGCCCATCCGCACTCAGCGTGAAAACATCCACGTCACCTTGATGAGCCTTCAAGTGCAGGGCTGATAGCGAATCTCCCTTGTTTGACAGCTGTACCCTGGGCCAGAGTTGCACGGTTTTCCAGCTAGCGGATACGAGCCAGCGGTGATCCCCCGAGAAGCCCACAAAATCCACAAAACCTTCATGGCCTTGAAGCACAATCGGCCGAGCAGCGTTGTCCAGCGGTAAAGCTCGTACAGTGACCGTCTTGTCGTCGCTGCCCACAGCCAGGAAACGAGAATCGCGACTGACCGCGATGCTGCCGATACTGGCTCGATGATCCGACACTTGTGCGTCGGCGGCCAAAACCGCAAGAACGGCGTCCAGCTCGAGCGCTTTCTTAAATTCGACTACCGCGTCGACGCGGTTTCCATGGGCAATCTGCGCCTTACCGCGTTGCAGGTAGTATTTACCGCTAAATGGTAATTCGACTACGAACTCGTGTTGCTTCAATTGCTCCCAACTGAACTTTCTCTGCAGTGGAACAAAATCGGCGGATGCCGCTACTTCCACATCGATGGGTTGATCGGAGGGCAATTGCAATTCGATCTGACCCTGTTCATCCAGCCCAACGTTTTGCTGGTTTATTCGAACGCGAGCATCGGGGGGGATGAAGCGTAGAACCTGTTGAATAATCTGCGTACTGGGTGCATTCACTGGCGAGAAACGTGACCTATTTGTGGCCGCTAAGACCACTGCCACGGTCAAGACGGCGATCGATCCAACTGCGCTCCAAATGGCGCGGCGGGTGCGAGGAGCCGGTTCCGACGCGGGCTGTGCCGCCTGTCTTAAAGCTCGAACCATTTCCCGAGTTGTCGGGAATCGATCGGCCGGATTGACAGCCGACGCACGGCGAATCACCGTCGCCTCGGCCACCGGCAGGTCCACCAAACGCAACTTTCCCGTGCGATGTGAATCCAACACGGCCACATAAGACTCGTCGGTGAACGGCAGCTTTCCCGTACGAAGCTCGACGTAAGTTATCGCTAGCGAGTATTGATCGGTGGCGCTACTAGGTTTTTTCGCGATACACTCCGGCGCCATGTAGGCGGGCGAACCCACCATGCCAGTGGCTGTCGCATGGGCATCGGTCAGGACTCGAGCCAATCCGAAATCGCAGATCACGACAGAATCGCCCACCATCATGATGTTCGCCGGCTTAATGTCACAGTGTTGGATGGAAACAGGTCCCTCGCCGAGGTCGTGCTGACGTGTATTCAAAAAATCGATGCCTTTGGCAGCTTCCTCCATATAGCGCAACAACTCTTCTACCGGAATGCCCGTTTGTCCTTGCTGCTGGTAGTATTCCAGTCGGTCTAACAGGCTACCTTGTCCCAGCAACATGGCGACCACCAGCCAAGCAGGCGTGGCATCGAGTTCAGGCACCGCAAGTGTTGTGCGGGCCTTATTTTCGCCCGTGTAAGTATCGAGGATTCGATCCTCCATCGGCTTCCCTTGAGCATCCAGCAGCCACAGCGCCGTAATCGGCATCAGGTGTGCGTGCCTTATCTCTTTCACTCTCTGAACGGCGCGAAATTCCTTCAACCCTTGCTTGCCGGAGATATCGATCAACTTCAGTGCGGCCGATGTGCGCCCAGGTGAGGTTGTGCGCCAGACCTCACCGAACTGGCCGCGACCTAGAAACGCCTCCAGGCGATATCCAGGAATAAGTTCCTCACCTTTACGAAACATAAACGTACTTTGGTGTTTGAATGTTGTTTCGACAGTTGTCACACTAGTTGCGCATCCCTAAGTGGGAAGGCATGGAAAGGTACACCTACCCGAAGCGCAAGCGAGGCGGTTCTCTTGGACCTCGCTTGCGCTTCGGGTTGGTATGCGAATCCACCACTACTGCTCGCAGCAACAGAGGTTAGCGATGTCGGACCAACATACAACCGGATTAGAAAAACGTGAAGACAAGTTTGATCCATTCCAGCTTACACGCCCCGATCGCGCACTATGGATATATTACTTGACGATCTGCGTGTTGACGGGCCCCGGCTTCTTAGTGGCCATTCTTCCCCTTTTCTTCCGGTACGAAACGCTACGGTATCGATTTGACGATGAAGGCATTGCGATGAGTTGGGGTATCTTGTTCCGGCGCGAAATTTATCTTACTTATCGAAGGATCCAAGACATCCATCTTACTCGTAACCTATTGCAACGTTGGTTCGGCATAACGACCATCAGCATCCAAACGGCTTCCGGACATGCCACCCCCGAAATGTCCATCGAAGGCATCCGCGCAGCAGAAGCCCTACGAGACTTTTTGTACACAAAAATGCGCAGCGGCAAGGTCGAAACCGATCTGCTGGCGAGCGCCGCTCCGGAGATGAATCCTGCCGATGAGTGCCTGGTTTTACTCCGAGAAATACGTGACTCGCTTCGGTCAAGTGCCACCGAAACGAAAGGAATAGTATGAGCCAACCCTTGCGGGAAACGTCGCAGTGGATGTATCGGGGAATCTGGTCGTGGCTGGTAAAATGGTTTCGAGTGCCGGCTGAGCCGCCGACGTTGCCGATCGCGAACCATGCGAATCTTCGCTCTTTCCGCCCAGCCATTGGATTTCTGCGTTATTTGAAGTTCACGCTTTGGATCACGTTAGGGGTCATTACGATCGGTCACTTATTGGTCGGAATCGCGATTTCAATTGCGGCCCCGCTCGCCGGGCTGGCAATCATGCTGGATGAGGTCTTCTTGATTATTCCACTCGTTGCCGTCTGGTATCTGGCAATCTACTTGCGTTATGACACGACCTGGTACGTGCTCAGCGACAAAAGTCTGCGGACGCGCCGCGGAATCTGGGTGATTCATGAAACAACGATTACGTTTGAAAATGTTCAAAACGTTTCGGTGCGGCAAGGGCCGCTGCAACGTTTTTTTGGCATCGCGGACGTGGTCGTCGAGACTGCGGGCGGTGGCGGTGGTGCGAAACAAGGTCAACCTGGCGCATCGGGTGCCCACGTGGGCCTGTTCGAGGGCGTTGACAACGCACCCGAGATTCGGGACTTGATTATGGCTAAACTGAGAAAGTCAGTTAGCACCGGACTTGGGGACGATCGGCACCCAGAAATTGCCTCGCCGATAGCATGGGCACGCGATCACGTCCAGGTTCTACGCGAGATTAAAGACCTGCTAAAACGACCACAGAATAACGTTCCCTCTTAAGAGAAATAACTCCGGATGCCTATCCGCGTTCAATGTCTACATTG
>JANNPR010001135.1:0-4087 GCA_031400345.1 Planctomycetota bacterium
CGAGGCGCGCAAGATTTTGCTAGTCGCCATGGGTGAGCATAAAGCCAAGATCGTCCGTGAAGCCTTTGAAGGACCTGCCACCGTCCGGGTTCCGGCCAGCCTGCTGCAGGAACACGACGATGCGTGCGTGCTGCTGGATTCAGCCGCGGCGAAAGACCTCACGGCCTGCTCAACTCCCTGGATGATCGGAGACGTGCCCTGGAATGACCCACTGATCAAAAGGGCCGTGCTGTGGCTCTGCGATAAGTCGGGCAAAGCGTTATTAAAACTTGCCGACGATGACTTCGAAAGTCATAACCTCCATTCGCTGCTGCGGAATCACGGGCCTGCGGAACAACTCGCGCATCGCGTCTTCCGCTGGATGATGGAAACCATCGAGTATCATCCGGCGGGCCGCGAACCACGGCGAGTAATCTGCTTTAGTCCTCATCCGGATGACGATGTGATCAGCATGGGCGGGACACTGATTCGGCTGGTGCAAGATGGTCATCAGGTTCACATCGCTTATATGACGACAGGTAACATCGCGGTCTTCGATCACGATGCGTCACGAATCGCCGATTTTGTGACCGAATATAATCGGATGTTTGGAATCGACGATCAACGCGCCGCCGCCCTGGAAGAAAAGGTCAATTCGGCTCTAACTCGCAAAAGGCCCGGCGAGTTAGATGTAGAAGAGGTGCAGAAAATCAAAGCCCTGATTCGCTGGAGCGAAGCCAAGGCCGGCGCCGAAGAAGTAGGTTGCCGCGAAGAACACTTGCACTTTCTCGATCTGCCGTTTTACCGTACGGGAGCAGTTGCCAAACGCCCGATCGGGGACGACGATGTCCGAATCATCCGCGAACTGATCGATCGGGTTCAACCGCATCAGATCTATGTCGCTGGCGATTTATCCGATCCACATGGAACTCATCGTCTCTGCGCCGACGCAATTTTCCGCACCGTGCTCGAAATGGAGCAAGCGAATCTCCCTCGCCCCGAGGTGCTTTTGTACCGTGGCGCTTGGCAGGAATACGAACTCCATGAAATCGAAATCTGCGTTCCACTTAGTCCCAGCGACCTGCAAAGTAAACGCCAGGCGATTTTCATGCACGAAAGTCAAAAGGACGAAGCCTTGTTTCCCGGGTCAGACCCGCGTGAGTTTTGGCAAAGGGCCGAGGACCGCAACAAAGGCACCGCGGACAAATACAATCGGATCGGCTTACCGGAATATTACGCCATGGAGGCGTTCCTGCGTTGGTCTGGAGTACCCATCTAACACATGACCATGATAGGTAACAATCCGAGCTTGCACTTACGCGAGTTACTCGCTGAATGCGACGCGGCCATTCGGTCCAAAACGCTCACCGCCGCGGCAGGGGAAAATATTCGCAAATGGCTCACAGAGCCACGCTATGCAGCCTATGCCGCGGAAGTCGCCGAGCACATCGCAGCCGGAAAGTGGAAGGAATTGGACGACGCATTTTGGACCGTCATCCCATTCGGTACGGGTGGTCGGCGTGGGCGAATGTATCCCATCGGCTGCAATGCGATAAACGATCGCACCATTGGCGAGAGTGCCCAGGGTTTGGCCGAGTACGCGCAGCAGCATCTTCCCGCAGGTGTCAACAAAGCTTGCGCCATTGCCTACGATACTCGGCACAACTCTCGCCATTTTGCCGAACTCTGTTCCGGCATCCTGGTGGCGGCCGGGTTCAAAGTGTACTTTTTGGATGATTATCGCAGCACCCCCGAGCTATCGTTCTTAGTTCGCCATAAACGCTGCGCTTGTGGCATCATGGTAACGGCCAGCCACAATCCGCCCAGTGACAATGCCGTCAAGGTCTATTGGAGCCAAGGCGCCCAAGTCTTGCCTCCCCATGATCAGGCGATTATTGAACGCGTCATGAACGTGCAAAACATTCAGCGAGTCGATTTTGCACAGGCACTCGCAGAGGACCGTATCGAGATCTGTACCGCTGAGACGGACGCTGCATTCCAGCGAGCCGTTCAAGCTCAGGCATTTTCAGGCCCGCGTGGGATTAAAATTTTGTACTCGCCACTTCATGGGGTCGGCGAATCGGCCGTGTGTCCGGCGCTGGCTGGCGACGGTTTTACAGACGTAGAGGTCTTCGGTCCGCACCGAGAACGTAGCGGAGACTTTCCCAACGTCCCCGGCCATGTTTCCAATCCGGAGAATCCGGCAGTCTTCGATGCCATGATCATGCATTCGCAACAGGCGGGAGCGGAGTTGATTTTGGCGACCGACCCCGACTGCGACCGCATGGGGTGTGCCGCACCATGGACCCTGAATCCACAGGGAAAATGGGGAACCTTTAACGGTAACCAACTCGGGGCCCTGCTGGCAGATTATATACTTGAACAAAGGCAACGTGCGGGCACATTAACCGCCCAACATTACCTGGTTAAAACCCTGGTAACTACCGAGCTGACGCGACGGATTGCCGATGCGTACGGCGTCAAGACGCAGGGAAATCTGCACGTCGGCTTTAAGTGGATCGCCGAGGTTATCGATCGCGAAGGCCCTGATCGCTTCGTGTTCGGGACGGAAGAGTCACATGGATTCCTAGTGGGTCAGTACGCGCGAGACAAGGACGCAGCAGTCGCCTGCATGTTGATGGCGGAGTTGGCGGCGATATGCAAGTCGCGACGGCAATCACTCCATGAGAAACTGGATGCGTTATATTGGCAACACGGTTTTCACGGCGAGCGGCTATTGAATATGACGATGCAGGGCTCACAAGGGATGAGTCGCATGCAGGCGCTGATGGCCAACTTCCGCGCCGCTCCGCCCACCTCGCTGGCTGGAATCCAGATCACCGCGGTTCGAGACTACGCCAAACAGACCCATACGGAAATCGGTGGGACGTCACGACCTTTGGACGCACCGAAAGCCGACATGGTGATCTTGGATTTGGCTGCTGAAGGGAATTACATCGCCGTCCGGCCATCGGGCACGGAACCCAAAGTCAAGTTTTATATGTTTGGTTTCGTCCCGGCTGAGCAGCTCGCCGATCTCGATCAGGCTAAATCAGAAACCGAAGAACGGCTGAAGCAGATCGAAGTGGATCTAAAGGCGTTTGCGGACAGAGTGTGAGCGACTTCGCACGCGCAATGTCCCACGTTTACGCTGGGAATGATTTACGAATGAATGCGACACGTTCAGCATGCATGATGGCAGAACCTTCGCCGAACCAGATAAGATGCCCAGCGGCGCGAATCGTCAACAGACGTGACTCCGGTATGCATGAATGCGACCACTCTGCATGCCTATATGGAACCAACGGATCCACTAGATCGTGAATGATCAGCGTGGGACACCTAATCGTGTCTTGGGTGACACCATTGTCACCAACCATGATTGCCCAGTCGTTCTGAATACCGGCAGGCGCTGCCGCACACCTTAGCATCATGTTGGCCAATTCGGTGATCTGCTGTACGGCATTGCAATCATCACCAATCTCCGGGAAACGACTTCCGCTCATGTGCCGAAGACAAGTGATTGGCTTTCGGTGGCTTGCCTTGGCCTGTCGCCTGTTCTGACATCGGAGAAAGGGCGTGAAGATGCGGTGACGGAAGAGGAACAACGCGAGTCGAAGACCCTCCGGCAACCACTTCCCATCGTTCCATTGGTGCGACTGAGCGCATTGGAGAACGAGTGCGGCGGTGCGATCCGGATAACAGCGTGCGAAACAGGCGGCCGGCATGCCGCCGCCGGAAGTCCCGATGACGACTGCTCGGTTGACCGAAAGGTGATCCAATAGCTCGGCAGCCAGATCTGCGCAGAACTTCGCAGAACCTTGGCGGCCAAGCGTTGTGGCGTGGTAGCCCGGGCGGTTTGGCATGATCAGCCGGCAATCGGATTTCAGCAGCGATTGTTCGAGCAAGAGCGCTGCGTCGTTGCCCGCTCCGGTTCCATGAAAGTAGAGCGTTGGTGTCCCCGTGCCGACGTCGAGGTACTCTACCATTCCATGCGGCGTTTCAACGCGTTGTTGACGGCCGGTAATCATGCTCGTAATTCGACTGTCCCAATTTCCATAAGGTACGGAAAAGCTTTGTTGTCTCGATACTTAAAATCGCTAGAGGT
>JANNPR010001145.1:0-6070 GCA_031400345.1 Planctomycetota bacterium
TCGATGGCCCGAGCCAAGCCGAAGTCGGTGAGCAGGACTCGATCTACTCCCTTTTCCAGGAGAATATTAGCGGGCTTGACATCCCGATGGACTAGTCCTTGTGTGTGAGCGGCCGCTAGTCCATCCGCTGCTTGAAGGCCAATTCGCAAAACCTCCGTGACCGATAATGGTCCCTCGCGATCGATCCGATCTTGTAACGATTCGCCGGCGACTAATGGCATGACCAGATAGGGCAGCTCGTCTTGCGAGGCAACGGTATGGATGGCCAAAACATGGGGATGCACCACCGCAGCCGCAGCCTGAGCCTCCCGTGAAAAGCGACGTCTCGCAGCACCGCTGGTCGTATAGCCAGGTGCCAACACCTTAATGGCGACGAAGCGGTTCAGCTGGTGATCATAACCCCGTAACACAATGCCAAACCCGCCGGACCCCAAGATGTCGACAATTTCGTAGTCTCCAAGTCGGCCTAACATGTTTGGATCGGAGGATTGCCCTAGAAACCCGCTCAGCGACCGACGCTGAGAATTGAAGCGATCGGAGCCATCAGCGGCCGCTTGAGTCGTGTTGCCGAGTGCAACACGCGTGGCCGTTGCGTCGTCATCGGCTTGCAAGTATTGACTGGCATCGGTCCACCAGCTGGGATCGGCGGCCAGGGACTCTAAATGCTGGCGGCATTCCCCACACGATTCGAGGTGCATCGTAACTTCATCCCGAACAGTTGCCTCCAAGTCATCGCTCAACAGCCGTCGTATTCGATGGCGACCGCAAGACATTTCGCGAGCTACCATATCATTACTCCAATAAGTTTTGTTCTAATCGTTCAATGGTTTCTCGCAACCGAGCCATTACGCGACTGCGAGAGACGTAGACGACGCCTACTGTTACACCGAGTCTCGATGAAACGACCTGGACGGTGTGGCCTATTACGCTGGTTTGCCAGAACGCTTCCCAGGTTGTCGATCGAAATTCGTCACGTATCTGTTCGGCCGCCCACAGAAAGGTTTGTCGACGGTAATCTTGGTCAAATAGTGCGGACTCTGCATTTCCCGGATCGGGATGCTCGTTCAGCCACCGACACATTTCACTATCACCGGTCGCAATCGGTTGGCGATTTTTCTTCGTCAGGAAATTGATCATCAGGTTTCGCGCAACGGTAAACAGCCAACCTCGAAAAGAGCCCTTTGTTCGGTCGGGGTTCCAGCGTTCGATCGCAGATGCCACGGTGACAAGGACATCTTGCACAAGCTCCCGGGCATCGGCGTCTTGAAATCCGCGCCGTCGCGCTAAACGGTAGACAAGTGGCTCGTAAATTTCGACGAACTCGCCCCACGCCTGCTCGTCGCGAGGGTCACGTAACCGCACGAGCAGGCTGGGACGAGTCTCGGGTGAATCGGACATGCACGGCCTCATACCTTAAGCACAACACGTTCGTCGAAATCTTACACGGTATTCGGCAATTTGCTGAAATCCTCACGAGGCCCGGTGAAAAGTGTCACAGTTCCGTGGGCGTTGCACAAACTGATCGTAGGCAACGCGAGAATAACTCACGAAGCGAACTGTGTTCATAACCATTCGACCGTAATAATTGGCCGAAATCTATTTTGCCCAGAACACCGTGTTTCGCAGCCTGAAGCGCAAGTTTTGGTGCTACGCTTTATGATTTTTGCGATCCTTCGCTATCGGAACTTCCGAACCTGTGTCGGTTGAGTGTAGTTTTCACGCTTTCCGCATGATGAAACTTCACTCGGGAGTGTGCCTGCTACAACTACTTCGTTATATCGTAATCTCTAGCGCGTCTGTTTAGGAACTGAGGACTGGTGACTATGGCCTCGATCAAAATGTCGAAGCGGTAACCATTCGACGCTAGCTTAGTCTTCATGCTTTCGAGGAGTCCGTCATCCGACAATTGCAAACTGCGGCCCAGGGCATAGGCCAGCAACTTTCGGCACAGGTTGTCAACAAACTCGTCTTGCCGGTGGGCGCGTAAGTACGATCGTAATCCGTCGAGGCCGGTCCCTTCGGTTCCGTCGGGAAAGATGGCGTGTGAATCGACCGGACGGCCGCCGAGGTCGATTTCCCGGCGCTCGCCAATCGGACCATAACCTTCGAACGCCAATCCGATCGAATCGAACCGTTCGTGACAACCGGCACAGCTTTTGTTGTCGCGATGCTGGGCTAAAAGTTGGCGAAGAGAAAGTTCGCCGAGTTTTGCCTCGTCTTTCGGCAACTCAGGTACGGTGGGTGGCGGTGGCGGAACATTTTCACCCAGCAACCGACGGATCACCCAATATCCTCGCTTTACGGGGCTGGTCCGCAGACCAGGCGCATTTTTGGTCAAGAAGACAGCCATCGGCAGCAGGCCGCCCCGATCATAAGTTTGAGCATCGTCTACTCGAATCCAAGCGTCTGGTTCGACAGGGTTCAATGGGATGCCATAGTGTTTTGCCAGGCTCGGGTTGACGAACGTGTGTCGGGCGTAAAGAAAGTCGAGAATCGAACCGTTCTCGCGGACAACATCAACGAAAAATCGAATCGGTTCTTCAAACATCGCCTCACGAAGCTCATTCGTGAATTCCGCGAATCGTTCACGATCAACACTGTTGTGTTCTTCGAAACGGCGAATATCTAGCCAATTCCCCCCGAACTCAGTGGCCAAACCACGAACTCGCTCGTCTTGCAGCATGCGACGCGTTTGCGCGACAAGAATCTCAGGGCTGTGTAGGTCTCCTGTGCGGGCATGATTCAACAACTCAGAGTCCGGAACGCTGCTCCACAGAAAATAGCTAAGGCGACTAGCTAATGAATAATCCGATAACGAGTGCGTGGCGGTTCCGGCCTGCGGAAGGTCGACACGATAACAAAAATGAGGGGACATCAGAATGCTGACTACCGCATCGCGGATGGCATCTTCGTGGCTCAAGCGTTGTTCTTCCCGCGACGAGCTGTAAAAAGCGATCAGGTCGTCACGTTCGGCGGCAGATAATGGGCGGCGGTATGCTTGCTCAGCAAACACCAGCAACGAATCCAAATGACTCGGTTCCGCCGTAAGCCTGGCACTTTCGACACGGCAGATATCTGCCGAGATATTCGTAAAGTAGTCTTCGACTGCCTTGATCGCGTCGGACTCACCACCGTTTTCGCGGGCCTTCGCTATGTACAGCTCAGACAGACGCTGAATGTTCGACGCGAGAATAGCGTCTTTGTCCTCAGAACGTGCAAAGTCGAACTTTGCTTCCCCCATGAAACGAGGCGGTTCCGCTCGTTCGAAAAAAATAAAATCCTTATACTGACGCATCGGTGCCGACGTGATGAAGTCGAGTTCGAGCCACAACTCGTCGAGCTCTTCTCGCTCTCGATCACTTAGCATGAGCTCATATAGAGGCCGATCGTCGCGGAAGTAACCCACCATCAGGTGAAAACCAGCGCTCAGTAATCGACCCGAGTTTCGTTCTTTGGAATCGAGAAATACACGATCTCGTTCGGACACAAAGAATGCGTCCGGGAAGATTCGGCAGAACTGATGCAGAGGTTTCCCATCAGGCGGATAGGTTCGATCCGGCCCATCAGCAATCGGAAGATCGCTCGCGCACCTCAGATGAAATGCTGCATATTGACGATTCTTCCAAAGCACTAGCGGCTGCGACCCGTTTGAAATTCCCTTGAGCGCAAGATTCTGAATCTTCGGTTTAAGCTTTTCGCGCTCGCGAATGACATAGTCTCGCATCTGCTCACAGCCGCGGCGGACCGTCTCAAGATCCGCCGTGTTTGCTTCGGGCAGTGACCGCCACATGGTTTGCAGCTCCGCCAACGGACCAGCGGAGTGTTCCGAAACTGCCAGGGTGGTCCAGACGGTGGAAAGGTATCGAGCGCTGATCCCCTTTTCGACAGCTAATCTCGCCAACGTCGGCTGCGGTGTTTCGGTCGTATCACGGTGTTCGAATCGCCATGCCGAAAAAAAGTAATCCGCTAGATCCATTCGCTGCCGAGAATAGAAGTCGATGATGCGCTTAACACTGTATTTATCACGGTCCGTGTCGGTCACGGCCGGATGAGGCGCGAAGATAAAGCCTTTGGGTTTGAGTACCACGTGATCCGCGACGTGTCGGGCGGCGACAAGATACTTGTTTAACAATGCCGGCGACATAGCGAGCGACTCGCCTGAATTGTCGAATCCGGCTTCATTGGCCGGATCCACCGGAAATTCGCGAGTCGGCCGAATGTCGACGCCAGTCAGATCGCGAACGCTAAAATCGTACTCTGAATTGCTTAGACGTCGTGCCAAGACGGAACCTGGGTCGCCGGCGTGACGCTGGGCTTCGTCCCTACGCATAGCCTTAATCCACGCGATCACAATCCCTCGTTGCGCGGGAGTCGGTTTTCGCACAGCTTCTTCGGGAGGCATCTCTTCGGCCTCAAGCCGCTCCAGTACCAATTTCCAAATTCCATGATCCTTGGCGATCGCGTGGATCGTCGAGTACGCGTGCAAATCCAGGCTAGCCTCTTGCTTCTTCTGTCCATGGCAGGAGAAGCAGTGAGCTTGCAGAAATGGGTGCACGACGCCGACGAAATCTCGCTCTAAGTCTTGCCGCGTCGCTTGGCTCTGCTCATACGCACTCGCCGTCGCTGCCAATGCGATCAGAACAACGATCGTCGACCGAATGATTGAGAATGGTTGCATGTTAATCGGTAGCTACGAGGATCCCTGTTGGTATTCGGTGTGAGTTCAGCTGACATCCATCGGCATGGCCCTTACTCAACCACGCCCTTACTTGGTCGCTTCGGCTCCCTTCGTCAGAGCGTGCCACCCAGTTATAGTCGGCACCACGCAGTATGCCGAACTACGCTTGTTTACGGGAGACGGCGATCCGGCGGCGCGCGATGTCGACTTCCAATACCTTAACTCGAACCAAATCACCAACAGAGACCACGTCGCTAGGGTCTTGGACGAATGTGTCGGACAGTTGTGAGATGTGAATCAATCCGTCTTGGTGAACACCGATGTCGACGAATGCACCGAACCGTGTCACGTTCGTGATCACGCCTTCCAGAACCATACCTTCCTTAAGATCTTCCAACGTGCTCACCCCTTCAGCAAATTTTGCGACTTTGAATTCACTGCGCGGGTCGCGCCCCGGTTTGGCCAACTCGGCGAGTATATCATTGAGCGTCAAGAGGCCCACCTGATCGTCGACGAAATCATGAACATTCAGATTCGAAACCAGTCGGGGGTTTCCAACTAGCTCTTTTGTCGCGACGTTCAATCGCTGGGCCATTTTCTGGACCACGTAGTAACTTTCCGGATGAACAGCCGAGTTGTCGAGTGGCTGGGTGCCATTTTGAATTCTCAGGAAGCCGGCAGACTGTTGATAGGCCTTCTTCCCTAATTTCGGAACCTTGCAAAGTTCGTCGCGGCTCTTGAAGGGCCCGTGTTCATCACGAAACTCGACAATTCGTTCGGCCAATTTGGGACCGATTCCGGCAACATGAGATAGCAACGGCGCACTGGCCATGTTGACTTCCACTCCGACCAGGTTTACGCAGGAATCCACTTCTCGGTCCAAACACTTCCGCAGCTGTGACTGATTCACGTCATGTTGATACTGCCCGACCCCGATGGACTTGGGATCAATCTTGACGAGCTCTGCCAACGGATCCTGCAATCGATGCGCAATACTGATGGCTCCGCGCACGGTCAGGTCGAGGTTGGGATACTCGCGACCGGCAACTTCACTCGCCGAGTAAATGGACGCCCCCGACTCGCTCACAACCACCTTGGTGATATCTTTCCCGGACGATCGTAACACGTTGGCTACAAAGGCATCGGTTTCTCGCGACGCGGTTCCATTCCCGATCGCGATCAGCTGCACGTCGTGTTTGGTGATCAGTTCATTGAGCGTCTTCCGCGCCCCGTCTTCGTCGTTATGAGGCGGCGTCGGGAAGATCGTAGCGTTTGCAAGAAACTTGCCAGTACCATCCACGACGGCGAGTTTGCAACCTGTGCGAAAGCCGGGATCGACCCCGATGGTGACTCGAGGTCCTGCCGGTGCCGCCAGCAGCAACTCGCGGAGGT
>JANNPR010001147.1:0-4116 GCA_031400345.1 Planctomycetota bacterium
GCCAACACGGGTTACGCCCAACTGGGAAATCTTGAGCAGTGTATCCAAGTCTCGAATGCCACCCGCGGCTTTAACTTGTACGTGTTCGGGCGAATATTTGCGCATGAGCTGCAGATCTTCCACCGTGGCACCGCCTGTCCCATAGCCGGTGGAGGTCTTTACCCAGTCTGCCCGAAGATTTCCGCAAATCTCGCAAAGCCGGATTTTGTGGGATTCTTGTAAGTAACAATTCTCAAAGATCACTTTGACTTTAGCCCCAACACCGTGGGCAGCCTCGATGACCCCAGCAATATCAGATTGCACGTCCGACCAGAGGCCGCTTAACACCTGGCTGATATTGACGACCATGTCGAGTTCTTCGGCGCCGTCGCTCAGCGCTTGTTTGGCTTCCGCAATTTTCACGGCGGTGGTATGCCCACCGTGGGGAAAACCGATTGTGGTACTTGCCTTTACCGAGGAATCGCGGAGTATTTCCACGCAACCTGGCAAATAGTAGGGCAAGATACAAACGCTGGCGACGTCGTAGGACACTGCTAGTTGGCAGCCAGCTTTCAGGTCATCGACTGTCATCGTGGGGTTGAGGAGTGAGTGGTCGATTCGTTTTGCAACATCGGAATACTGATATTTCATGGCTTGTTTTTTCCGTCTGTTTGAAATGTGATGTTGGGTTGGCGTTGGGCCTCAAGGTCGCTCAGCCAAAAGCGTTTTGATCTGCGCCACCAGATCTTCGTACTCCTTCGCGTCTCGGGGTTTGGCTTGACAAAAGCAGCGGGGCTTTGCTTTCAAGCGTTCGGCCGCTTCCGTCTGCGAGTCGATAAATACGATGATGGGTATATCGGCGTACTCGGTTCGACACTTGGCTGCTTCCAATAAATCACAACCGCTAAAGGATGGCAGGTTTAAGTCCAGCAGAATCAGGTCCGCGACCGGTTTTGGGGCATTACTGCTCAGCAGCTTCATTGCCGCCGCGCCATCACTAATGACTCGTAATTCATGAGCGATCCCTGATAACTTTAGCCAGCGTTCAATTAGCTTCGCATCGGTATTGCTATCTTCTACCAGTAAGATCCGTGGAGTAGACGATCTAGACATTGGGTACAAACGCCTTGAGCGACTTGTTGACAAGTGTAGCAGTGGTTATGCAGCGCGAGATGGTAACTCACTGAACGACGGGTTGGACAAGTGGCACTTTCCCGCTACGATCTGACACCCATGATTTCCACGGATCACAACGCTAAACCGCACGACGCTTACGCGGCCTTTCGAGTCCCAGAGTTTCGTCCTTTCTTGATCGGCAGTTTCCTGGCGTTGCTCGGTTCGCAGATGCAAACCACGGCCGTTGCCTGGGAAATGTATCAGCGGACCGGTCATTACTTGGATCTCGGGCTGGTTGGCCTCGCGCAGGTGATTCCGGTCATTCTACTGGCTTTACCGGCAGGACACCTGGTGGACCGGTTCGATCGACGCAAGGTGATCTGCGTTGCCATGATTGGCGTCATTCTAACGTCCGTTGCGCTGGCTGCCATCTCATTCTGGCAAGCTGACCACCGCCTGGTTTACGTATGTTTAGTGCTGGTCGGGATCACTCGCGCATTTCAGCAACCCGCGAAATCCGCAATGTTACCCACACTAGTACCGCGCGATCGGTTTACCAACGCAGTCACTTGGCATACATCAGGATTTCAATTGGCAACGATCGCTGGACCGGCACTCGGCGGAGTCGTTTTGGCCCTTACCAAATCGGCTGCTCTCGTATACTTACTAGATGCCGCCCTGGCGGCGTTCTTTTTCTTCATGTTGTGTTTATTGCCATCGAGGCCTGTTCAGCAGAATCAGGAGCCCGTCAGTCTTCGTAGTTTGGCAGCTGGAGCTGCCTTTGTGTGGCGCACCAAGCTGATCCTCGCCGCAATTTCGCTCGACATGTTTGCTGTCTTACTGGGAGGCGCAACGAGCTTGCTGCCCGTATTTGCTAAGGACATATTTCATGGTGACGCAGAGGTACTGGGTTGGTTGCGAGCCGCACCGGGAATTGGGGCACTAGTCACGTCGATTTTCGTTGCGCATCTGCCTCCATTTCGCAATAGCGGTCGAACCCTTCTCCTGGCTGTTGCCGGTTTCGGGTTAGCCACCATCATCTTCGGTCTATCTCGTAACTTCTGGCTTGCCTGGAGCATGTTGGTCATCACGGGAACTCTAGACATGGTCAGTGTCATCATTCGTCATACATTAGTCCAAGTAGGCACTCCCGACGAAATGAGAGGTCGCGTATCGGCGGTGAATGGAATGTTTATAAGCATCTCGAATGAGCTAGGCGCTTTCGAATCCGCGTTGGTTGCTCAGTTATTTCGCTCGTCGCAAGATCCGACTTATGGCCCTACCGTTTCGGTGGTGAGTGGCGGCATTGGCACGATCGGCATTGTGCTGCTGACCGGCTGGCTATTTCCCGGTCTACGGAAGCTCGGTCCACTCGATACGGCCCATTCGCCACCCCTCCCGCAAACTCTGGAAGTGCCACCCGGAGAAGAACCAATCGTGCCGGCCAACAAGCAGTGACGGTGCGAAAGGGACAGAACCCTCGCGTACCGCACGCGAAATTCAATGCAAAATGACGAACAAGGAATGAAAAGTGAAAAATGCAAAGTGCAAAGTGAAAAATGCAAAATTATCCCGACGACGCGCTGACCCAACGCCATTTTTCATTTCTCACTTCGCACGCTGTTTATCAATCGGATAACACCATCGCGATCCATGATGTAAACGGTTGGGAAACCCGCGACACCCCAACGCGTGACGATCGGGCCCGCTTGTCCTTCCTCAAACCAACATTGCCACGTGATCTCTCCTGATTCGATCGACTTCGATAAAGAATCCTTGTCCTCATCGGTATGGACGCTCAACAACGCAAACGGTATGGCCTGTGCAAGCGTTCGACAAATCCGTAACCGGCGCAATGTTAAATGTGGCTGAACGTAGGCGCCTCGTGGGATGCCATCTGACGCGACATAGTGTAATGGTGGAAGTGAATCGCACATTTAACGGCGTAAGCGAGTAGAACGGCCGGGTCGCGACGAGCGCGGACCAATCGCCACAGCTGGCGCTGATACCGTGTTCGCAGATCGGTGTCCGGCACATGTTTTAAGAGACGAAAGGCCATTCCTAAGAATCGCATCAAGCTAATTGCTTGGTCCCGCATTCCGCGCACTGGATGTCGTCGCCAATAACGGCTGCGGGCGCGGGCGAAGCGAAACCGTTCTCGGAGATACAATGCATCCAGGCGTTCGAAGTAAGCGTCGGGAGCGTACACGTCGTTCATTAATTTCACATAGCCGTCGCGCAGTTCCCCTCGGTCGAGGCGTTGCGGGACCACGTTCGTGCCCCAAGCAGATTCATCTTCCGGATCGAGCCGCCCTTCCGCCACCAATCGTTCGTGCAGCGGGGTCTTGGGAAAGGCATTTAGCATGCCGACCATGGCATGCACGATACGCGACTCCTGGATGAAGCATCGCTGCGACTCGAAAATGGTTTCATCATCGTGATCAAAGCCGACGATCATTCCGCACCAGACTTCAAGCCCGGCGTTCTGTATGCGACGCACCTTTTCCAGTAGCGAGCCGTGGGGTCGGACGTTCTGAAACTTCTTCGTTTCGCGCAGTGAGTCCTCATTGGTGCTTTCAATGCCGACAAATACACTCGCAAAGTTGGCTTCCCCGAGCAGCTCCAACAGTTCCGGATCGTCGGCCAGGTCCAGCGAGGCCTCGGTAAAGAACATCACGGGAAAGCCTTGACGTTGTTGCCAGACTGCCAGTTCGCGAAGCAGCTCCTTGATCGCCCGCTTGTTGCCGATCAAGTTGTCGTCCACCACGAAGATCATTTCCATCCCTCGATCACGTAGCGCTTCAATCTCCCGGATAACTTGCGGCGCCGTTTTGAGCCTCGGCCTGCGACCAAAGGTGACAATGATGTCGCAAAACTCGCATTGGAACGGACAACCTCGCGAAAATTGAACGCTACCGAACATGTACTGCGAAAGGTTCAGCAGGTCGAGTCGCGGAGGAGGCACGCGGGACATATCCGTCCTGTCAGACTGTTCGTAACGCTGGCGATGGGCCCCGTGGG
>JANNPR010001165.1:0-2972 GCA_031400345.1 Planctomycetota bacterium
GTGAATCTTCGATGCACTTTATCATGACGACTGGCTTGCTGGTGACATTGCTGCTTGTTATCAAAACTTCAAAAGCGCGATTCGGGCTTTATCGCCGCAACGCCATTACGACGGTGAGACGACATCAGTTTTCATTACTCGATCTCTTCCTCGTAACGGCCGCGGTCGGCCTTGTCCTGACCGCTCTAAAGATAATGCCTTGGCGGGAACTCGATTTATTAAGTTTACGAAACAACTTTGTCTTGATAGTTGTGCGAAGTATTTCACAAGCCCTCGTCGTTGTGTTTGCAATCTTTGCCGCGTTGGGGACCCAATCATGGCGAGTTCGCTGCGCGATTGCTGCGGCTGCGTTGCCGCTGTCAATCATTGCACCGCTTGCATTTTATTGGCTGAGCTTAGAACCTTGGTCGATCATGGTTGGCGTCAGATTGGCAGTCATCAACTTGGTCGTCGGAGCGCACGTGTTTCTCGCCATGTTTTGGTTCCGACGTTGGGGTTACCGACTAGAGGAAACTCAGGGAATCTCCGCGATGGAGTCCTAACTGGACTGTCCCATTTATGAAGCATGTCGGACGTACATCAGCTGCTGAAGAAAGTTGACAATACGAACCGACTACCATTCGGGACGAATCGGCACGTATTCCCATCCATTCGATTAGGGAAGATTCCGTGTTCCCAATCTTCTTTCCCGCTCGAAGGGGGGATCCGACTCTGCTGAATTCATCGTACGTACCGCGCGTGTACTGGATTCTTGGGTATTTGCAAATCAGAGCACATTTACTGAATACGCCGGTGGCGCCGAGTTTAACGCGTTGGATTCCCACATTTGAACGGAAGGATCGATGCGTAGCGCACATTGATTTGACGCGCCTCTAGCCTGGCATAGCGTTCAGGGGCAGAAATATCGGGCGTTTACGTGCGCATACCCGGCCAATTGCACGGTTGAGGCTGAATCGTTCGCCACCGCTCGGAGGGGTCTGCCATGGCGAAACAGCTGCAGGTTGTTTCCTGACCGACCATTTAGGTTAACGAGGGCAAGCTCAATGACACCTGTTGACGTTCCTATTTGCATGGAGGCGGAACTTATGAACGCGGGAAAGACCGAAGGCGAACCAGCGATTCGTGTATTGCGATTACCTGCGAGTGCGCGCTCAAATCACGCGAACACCGCTAAGCGCGAAACGATCGAACCTATCCCGCTCAATGTAGATCAATTGGTCAGACGGTGCCTGGGAAGCCTTGACCTTGTCGAACGCTTGCTCAACAGCTTTGAGAACCGTTTTCCGGTTGAGGTGGCGCAAATCGAACAATCTCTCGCAGAGGGTGATTCCCAGCGCCTGATTTGTGTTTGCCATCAATTGAAGGGCGCCTCGGCCAATGTCTCCGCTGGGATACTGAATTCCATCATGACGAAAATGGAAGTCGCGGCGCAAGAGAATCGGTTGCAAGATGTCATCGCCTGTCTCGGCGAGCTCGAAGCCGCCTGGGAACAGTTCAAAGCATATAAGTCCGCCGAGTACCGACCTTCCCATTCCCAAGCCGTCCGTCGTGGGGCAAAAAACGCGAACGATCGGCTGTCTTTGGAGAAAACGCCATGCGCGTACTGATTGTAGAAGATGATTCTGATGCAATCGACTTGCTGGAAAATGCACTCGTCTATTTTGGATATGAGGTCAGTAAAGCGACGAACGGCGCCGAAGCTTTGGAGTTGATTCGGAGCGGTCAATTTCGGTTGGTGGTTTCCGACTGGCAGATGCCCGGCATGAGCGGACTCGAGTTGTGTCGCGAAGTCAGGAAAAGGGTTTCCAACGGATACACCTATTTCATTCTGTTAACTGCTCGAACCGGAATGCAAAACTTGGTCGAAGGGCTGCAAGCCGGCGCCGACGAATTCCTGACTAAACCAGTCGATCCAGAAGAATTGGAAGTTCGATTGCGGGTCGCTGAGCGAATCTTGTCGTTGGAGAGCCGCGACGTGGTGATTTTCAGCTTGGCCAAACTGGCAGAGGCACGCGATCCTGAAACCGGAGCACACTTGGAACGGATTCGAGAATACTGCTTGGTGCTTGCCCAACATTTGTGGAAAGCTGGAAAGCACCCCGACATTCTCGATGGTGACTACGTCCAGATGCTGTATCTCACTAGCCCGTTGCACGATATCGGCAAGGTTGGAATACCGGATAGTGTTTTGCTTAAGCCATCTAGCCTATCGACGCAGGAATTCGAGATCATGAAACAGCATGCTTTGATCGGAGGCGCGACATTAAGTGCTGCGGTCGAGGCCCACCCACGCGCTAAATACCTACAAATGGCTCGGGATATTGCGATCAGCCACCACGAAAAATACGACGGCACGGGCTACCCGTACGGACTCGCCGGCGATGCCATCCCGCTCTGTGGACGGATTGTGGCATTGAGCGATGTCTACGATGCCCTGACAACGGCGCGAGTTTACAAGCCGGCATATAGCCATGAGGTTGCTAAGAACATCATCCTGGAAGGTAATGGCAAGCACTTCGATCCGGAGATCGTCGCCGCCTTTCTGGTGAACGAGACCCGGTTCATTGAAATTAATCAACAACTAAGCAGTTTGGCTCTCGGAGCCGAATGGACTCGCCAAGGAGCCTACGGACCGCAACAGCCTCCCCAGGCAAACTGCATGAGTGGCTGCTTACAGGGAACGACATGACGTTGCATGAACCACTTTACTCACCCCCCGATGCCCGTTGAAGTTGGTTCGCCGCTGACGAGTCGAGATCGTCCACTGCTTGGGCGGTATCGGGTCGAGCGTTTGCTGAGGCAGCATTCGATATACGCATCGTACATAGCCGAGGACCTCACTCAGAGTAAGCTTGTTGTCGTACGGACCGCATCGACCACGACGACTGCGACCGTGCAGATGCAACTGGCCCATGAAGCCGGGATCTTGATGAAAATTCAAAGTCCCTGGCTGGCACCGCTGATCGATTTCG
>JANNPR010001211.1:0-2688 GCA_031400345.1 Planctomycetota bacterium
AGAGCGAATATCCGGTGCTCGTGTCGTATCAAACTTCCGTAGCGACCGACGATTGGCCGTACATTTACCTGGAGCACGCCCGGATCCCCAAGTTGTACTATCTGCTGGCGGGGTTGATGGGCCTGCTGTTGTGGTATGGCCAGCGGCGGCTGGAGATTCCACGGCTACTGGGGCGGTGGCAGGTTTCCGATTGGCACTTCTTCTTCCTGGGCGCCGCCTTTTTACTCTTGGAAGTGCAGAACATCAGTAAGGCCTCAGTGGTGCTCGGCAATACCTGGGTCGTAAGCGCCGTGATCATCTCGGCGATCCTGATCATGATCCTGTTGGCGAATTGCCTGGTGGCCCGCTTCCCCGGGCTGCCGCGCCAAGGCGTGTTCGGTCTGCTGGTCGCTTCGTGCCTGGGGATTTATTCGGTCGATTTATCGACCTTCGCCTTTCTGACCTATCCCGTGAAAGCCATATTGATCGGGACGTTAACGACACTGCCGATGCTGTTTGCGGGGATCATCTTCATCGATTCCTTTGCCCGCGCGGAGCACAAAGACCGAGCTCTGGGCGCGAATTTGATCGGCTCGCTCGTGGGCGGCATGTTGCAGTCGCTGACGTTCATCATTGGAATCAAAGCTTTGCTGTTGATCGTGGCAGGACTCTACCTCGGCGCGTGGTTTGCCCGGCCGAGCCCACGGCGTGCGACCGTCTCCCTCAAGGACGATGAGCTAGACACAAAGCTGTTTCCGGAGCAGTATCTGGAACACGACGAACTTGCTGAGCTCGCCGCAACGTAAACGGGCTTCGTGGAAATGCGGGTATTTTGTCCGCAATTGGTACCGCGCTGGACATCAGCGACCTGTTTTCTGCGGAGGAGGCAGACCAGGGCGCTAATCGGAGATCTTTGATTTTAAATTTTCCAGGACATCCAAGGATTTGGCAGCACTGGCTACATTTCCCGCACGTTCGATGAAGCGACCGGTTTCTTCCAGTGCCCGTTTCGCCTGTTCGATGCCGCCAAAACCCTTCGTAAACTCGGCCGCAAACATCATGAGTTCGATGAAATTGTCTTCGGTGTTGGTAATCGGCTTTTCTACTCTGTTAACGCCCACTTTTTCGACCTTCGATTTGGCCATCGTTTTGCTCCAACTGTTTCCTCAATAGAAGTGATACTCGGCGAGGCAGGTGCATAGTTTAGGAGATCCAGATCCGTCAAAGTAGTGGCCGCGGACCAAAACGGAAGAACCCCGGTTATGACTATGCGAATGTGTAAAGTTCCAAGTGATAGGTACACTGCGTGTGACGTTCACGGCACACCAAGTTCGCCTATTACCCGTAATTGCGTTTGGGAGGAAGTTCTATGAAAAGCATCACTCGCAGAACTGCGTTGATGGGCAGTTGCATGTCCGCCGGATTTGCCCTGTCGACCAACCTTTTGTCCGACGACAAGGCGTCGGGAAAACGCCGCATCAAAATAGGCCAGATTGGGGTCGGTCATGCTCACGCCACGAAACTATCTGTTTATCGGGGATCTCCTGATTACGAAGTTGTAGGAATCGTCGAGTCCGATCCTGAGCTTCGGAGGCACGCCGAGATGCAAACGGCGTATCGAGACTTGCCCTGGATGACGCAAGAGCAATTGCTGAACGTAAAGGGACTTGAGGCCGTCTTGGTGGAAACACGGGTGCGCGACTTGTTAGCCACTCTAGAAACCTGCATCGCCGCAAGTAAGCACGTACATCTCGACAAGCCCGCAGGCGAATCCCTGCCGAAGTTTCGACGTTCTCTGCAGGCCGCCGAGAAGCAACAACTACTGGTCCAGATGGGTTATATGTATCGGTATAACCCGGCGGTGATCATGCTGCGCGAAATGCTCGCGAAGGGGTGGCTGGGCACTCCGTTTGAAGTGCACACCGTGATGAGTAAAGTGATTGGCCTGCCCGACCGACAGCGGTTGGCCGAATACCCAGGGGGCGTGATGTTCGAACTCGGTTGTCATGTGATCGACCTGGTAATGGCCGTACTTGGCAAACCCGAGGCAGTGAGGCCGTTCCCTCAACAAGTCCAAAGGCAGCCTGATACTTTAGTCGACAATATGTTGGCCGTTTTTCAATATTCGAATGCCTTGGCAACCGTCAAATCCACTGCCCTCGAGGTTGAAGGATTTCAGAGACGGCACCTTGTGCTCTGTGGCACCGAAGGAACATTCCATATCCAGCCGCTTGACGACCCTTCCGTCCGTCTCGCACTTTCGAAGCCCCAAGGGGAATTCCAACGCGGCTATCAGGATGTGCGGGTTCCGAAGTTCACTCGTTACGTCGCGGATGCAGCGGATATGGCCCGGGTAATTAGGGAGGAGAAGACCTCGGATTTTCCGATTGCACACGACTTGGCGGTGCAAGAAACCCTACTTCGGGCCTGTGACCTCCCCCTCGATACTTGATTGCCGGTAGATAACAGTCGATTTACTAAGGCCAGCGGCACTTAGAAGCCAGGATTATGGCGTTTCGATCAACATCACAAATAGTATCCCTCGGAGCGACTTCCCAACCATGGAAGCCGTGTGCTGATTGAATGACGGACCTTGCTGGAGTAGACTCCCAACTAGCGTCCATGCATTTGGCGATCAGCACCAATTTCAATCGACGATGGCCAAATGACTTGGTGTCCTCTTTGATGGATGGGAAGGTCGCCGAGCGA
>JANNPR010001224.1:0-3785 GCA_031400345.1 Planctomycetota bacterium
TGGTGTTTCACGGTCGCTGGCAAGAGGCCTTGGACCGTCTCCACAAGACTAACAATTTTCCGGAGTTTACTGGTCGAACTTGTCCTGCCCCATGCGAAGGGGCCTGTGTGCTGGGGATCATCGAACCGGCGGTTACGATCAAGAATATTGAAAATGCCATAATCGATCGAGGCTTTGCCGAAGGCTGGGTCAAACCCGAGCCACCGGATTTTCGAACGGGAAAGAAGGTGGCGGTGATCGGTTCGGGACCGGCCGGGTTGGCGGCGGCAGCGCAACTTAACAAAGCGGGACACGCCGTTACCGTGTTCGAACGAGCGGATCGCATCGGCGGGCTGCTGATGTACGGGATCCCAAATATGAAGCTCGACAAAAATGTGGTGGAGCGTCGGATCGCGTTGCTGCGTGAAGAAGGAGTGGAATTCGTCACCAACACACATGTCGGCCGGGTCGAGGACTTCCCGCCCGGTCACGTAACTCAGATCATGCAGGAACGCGGAATGCCGACGAAGTTCGTCGAGCCTATGGCGCTGATGAAAGCGTTCGATAGCGTCTTATTGGCAACGGGAGCAACCAAACCTCGCGATCTACCGATCCCTGGCCGGTCGCTTAGGGGGATTCACTATGCCATGGATTTCCTCACCAGGAATACGAAGAGCCTTTTGGATTCCGAACATAAAGACCAAGCGATTATCAGTGGAAAAGATCGGGACGTAATTGTGATTGGAGGCGGGGATACGGGTACCGACTGCATCGGTACCTCGATCCGGCACGGTTGCCGCAGCCTGGTTAACTTCGAGCTTTTGGATCGTCCGCCGAATGAACGAGCACCAAACAATCCTTGGCCACAGTGGCCGCGAATTTTGCGAACCGATTACGGTCACGACGAAGCCAAACATAAATTTGGAGAGGATCCGCGAACGTTCGCCGTACTCTCGAAAGAATTCTTGGGGGATGAAAAAGGTAATCTGATCGGTGTCAAGACGATCAACATCGACTGGTCCAAACCGGACGGATCCTCGCCCTTTACGGAAGTTCCTGGAACCGAGCGCGTCTGGAAAGCGAACTTGATCCTGTTGGCGATGGGCTTCTTGGGGCCGGAGCATACCGTTTCAGACATGCTCTGTATCGAGTACGATCCTCGGAGCAATTACAAAGCCGAGCATGGTAAGTTCGCCACCAACGTTCCTAAAGTGTTCGCAGCCGGCGACTGCCGTCGCGGCCAATCATTGGTGGTCTGGGCCATCAACGAAGGGCGAGGAGCGGCCCGAGCCATCGACGAATACTTGATGGGCGCGTCTAGTCTCTCGGCGCCGGGCTAAGAGAAATATTCTGCAGGTGAGGAATGGAGAAGGATGTCGGATGAAGTGTGCCACTGGCAGCCGCTGGAATGGGTTTAACGTTGGGTACACGTTTCTTCAGCGGCAAGCCAGTGCGCAATCCGCAACGTGTCGCTTCCACACAAGTCCCGTCCGGCGACCGCACTGGCTTGCCGCCGAACGTCCGACTTCGAACATCCACGTCAACTCCGGCGGCTGCCAGTGGCACCCTTCATCCTAAACAAGTATTTTACTTAGCATTTCCGATCCGCGCTGCTTTCTTAATTGCCCTTCCAACCTTTTATACTCAGCGAATGTCACGTCAAATTGTCATTCTGACCGAGGGCCATACCAACCCGCACACCGCCAAGACGGCGAGTTGTATGATTCGCTATCGGCCCGAAGAAGTAGTCGCTGTACTCGACAGTTCGCAGCGCGGCAAAACGACACAGGAATTGCTTGGCGTCGGAGGGGACCTCCCGATTATTGGAAACCTGCGTGAAGCGCCGCCGGCTAACACGCTGCTTCTCGGTATCGCACCTCCCGGCGGAAAGATACCCCCGCCTTGGCGAGCGATAATCCTGGATGCCATTTCTCGCAAGATGAACATCTGGGCGGGACTTCACGATTTCCTAACTAACGATGCCGAGTTTGTAGCGGCCGCCCAACGGCATGGCGTTGAGCTGGTCGACGTTCGCAAAAACAACGAACGGGATATCGCACGGCGGCGCAATCTGCGGGATGACTGTTTGCGAATCCACACGGTTGGCCATGACTGTAGCGTGGGCAAGATGGTAGCTTCCGTAGAGGTCACGGAGGGGTTGAAGAAACGGGGCCACGACGCCAAGTTTATTGCCACCGGGCAAACAGGCATCATGGTCGAGGGAGACGGATGTCCGATCGACTGTGTCGTCGCGGATTTCGTGGCCGGTGCTGCAGAAAAGCTGGTTCTCAAAAACCAACATCACGACATCTTAGTTGTGGAAGGACAAGGCAGTCTGGTGCACCCGTCGTACTCGGGCGTTACGCTGGGCTTGCTGCACGGCTGTTGCCCTCACGCGCTGGTTTTGGTGTATGAAATGGGTCGAACGACCGTCACCGGCGTAGACCACGTGCAGATTCCATCGCTGGCCGAAATCAAACGCATGAATGAGATTATGTCTAACGCCACTTTCCGTTGCGAAATGATTGGAATTGCCATGAATAGTCGCCGCGTTACCGACGTGGAGGCTGAACTGGAAAGGCGCCGAGTTCAAGACGAGTTTGGTTTGCCGGTGTGCGACGTGATTCGCCACGGACCGGGCGAATTAGTGGACGCTGTCATCCGTTTTCGTGATCGTGGCGAGTGGAAAACCGTATCGGCGAATGCAAAGGCATGACAGAACTTCGCCTGCATGAATTCGACTTACCGTTGCGGCATGTGTTCACTATTGCGCGCGGTTCCATCTCCGTTCAGAAGACCTTAATTGTTGATTTGGAAGAAAACGGAGTGCACGGTTATGGCGAGGCTACCACGAACGATTACTACGGATTCACTATCGAAAACATGACCCGGGCGTTGGAGGGTGTTCGAGACAAGCTGAGGGGACGCAAGTTAGACGATCCGGAAATGTTGTGGGACGAGTTGCACCCGATACTCGCCGACAACCCGTTTGCTCATTGTGCCCTGGATCAGGCGGCTTACGATCTTTGGGGCAAGCAGCTTGGTCTTCCGGTGTACCGTTTATGGGGACTTTCGGCGGACCATTTGCCCGTGACCAATTACACCATTGGGATCGATCGCGTCGAAGTGATGGTAGCCAAGATGCAGGAATTTCCTGGCTGGCCGGTTTACAAGATAAAGCTTGGCACGTCTAACGATCTGGAAATCGTTCGCGAGCTCCGTCGGCACACCACGGCCGTTTTCCGAGTAGACGCCAATTGCGGATGGACGGCGGATGAAACGATCCGAAACTCGGTCGAGCTTCAGAAATTGAATGTGGAATTCATCGAGCAGCCGCTTCCAGCCGACCGTTGGCGGGAGATGGAGCGCGTTTGGTCCGAGTCAGCCTTGCCGATCATCGCCGATGAAAGTTGCATCATTCCGTCGGATGTCGATCGATGCCGCAGTCATTTTCACGGAATCAACATCAAATTGGTGAAGTGTGGGGGTTTAACGCCAGCGCGTCGCATGATTGCGCGAGCTCGGCAATTGCAGCTCAAGGTGATGGTCGGTTGCATGACCGAATCGACAGTTGGCATATCGGCAATTGCGCAACTTTTGCCGCAGCTCGACTATGTCGATATGGACGGTGCGCTGTTGTTAGCTCAAGATATCGCGACAGGTGTCACGATCGAGAAAGGCGAATGCCGTTACGCAGCGGAGAATGGAACTGGCGTTCGCTTATTGTAGTAGGCACACACCCTGTGCCGTTAAGGCACACGGAGTGTGGCTAATACAATAATGGGTCAGTGTGAATATTTCAGCCG
>JANNPR010001234.1:0-3505 GCA_031400345.1 Planctomycetota bacterium
CTCGCCCCATAAATTGAACGCCTCTCGAGCGCGCTGGCGCTGTTCTGGCGTAATCGCATTCAGTAACGCCACGCCTTGCGGATCGCGGCCATAATCTGGCCGGAAGTTGTAAAAAATCGTTGTCGTGCCGGGCGTCGAGTCGCGGCCTTGGTCTCCAAAGGAGTTGTTAATATGTTGTTCGGCGGCGCCACCAACTTCGTCTGGAATATCCCGGTGACCGGGATCATCGTTTCCGCCAGGCAAGTCTAAGAGAGACGCACTAGGACCTATCTCCGACGAAATCACTAGACCCTGCGAAGTGGACGATATCGCCCGTAGCGTTGGATCCAAGGCGACATCGCGATCGTTCGTAAGGTAAATGGTCTCGTCCAGCGCTGTTGCGCGAACTCGAAAACCCGCCGCGTTGATGGCCGCCGACAACTTCTGGGCGACGACTCGCGGTGTTTCAGTACCAAGAATCGTTACCGCTTTGGCAGTTGGTTCTCGCAAGATCCCATTGCGATCGAACTCGAAAACATGCGTTACTTGGCGATCGTCGCGGATTGTAATGGATTGACCGTCAGCAATCGCAGCCGCGGACGTGGTCACCTTCAAGACGGGCCCCGTATCAAAACGGCCCTGCACCGTTGTACTTAATGCCGTAATGCCCGCGCCAAAACGTACGTCCCGCTCACCATTCAGCCGCACGCGACTCCCCGAGGCCAGAGCCGCCAAGCCTGTACCGCTGCTATTGACACTTTCCGCCACCGCCCGTGCAATATCGTTGGAAGTAAATGAAGCATGGGGCACAAAGCGAATCGGCGTCGCCCCCGGAGTTGTCACCCCGGGTTGCCCAGAAACGGATAAAGCCGGAGCGTTAGTAACGTCGATCGAGTTGGCCGTGGTCCCACCCAGATGAACACGCCCATTTCTCAGATCAAACGGTTGCACACCGGTGATGTTGCCCAATCGGACCTCGTTCGCAATCGCAGCCACGATTTTGGCTGCCATCACCGCTTGGGAATCCGTTGAAGCGAACACAATCGGAACGTTCGTGCCCAATGTTCCTGCGGCAACAGAAGGATCGTCGAACTCAAATGTTACCGTCCGAATCCCATCGCTAATAGCGAAACTATTGCCATCTGCTACGGATGCGCCGCCCCCAGGGGCAACACTCAATGTAAACCCTGAGTCAAACTCGAAAGTTCGTGACGCTCCAGTGGCTTCCTCGATGACGAGTGTTTGACCTTCAAAAAAGGCGTCGCCGCCACCCGTGGCCGCAATTACCAAACCGCTATGGAACTTGTTTTCAAAAATGGTTTTCAATCCGGGTACACCGGACGAGATGTCGACCTGAACGTCCCCTTCCAAACGCACCGTATTGCCCGCCAACTCCGCTTGCACGCCAAAGCTGGCGCCAACGATTGCTGCGCGAATCAATTCGGCCATTTCGGCCTGGCTGAATCGCTCAGTGAAAGATATGCCAGTCGCATTGCGATCGTTGAGCACCGAAGGAATGTCACTGTCGAACTCAAACGTCCGAGTCAGATTGGTCCTGTCCGTGATCTTGAAAAAACTTCCATCGACGAATGAACTTCCGTTGCCAGTAACCACGATTACCGGACCTAAATCGGTATCGTCGGTTAAGCTGCTGGCGGTATCGAAGCTGGATCCTAAACCTCTGAATGATAGCGGCGAATAGTTGATGTCTGGAGTGGCGATGTCCGTCGTTGCCTCGCCTAAATTGATCGACGCTACAAGCAGGGACCGGGCAGCTGAATGCGAGTTTAACGCCGTCACCAGATCGATTGCTCGAGTCTCACTGCCTACGCGCGAGTTCAAATCGACGATGACTACCTTGTCGACTACATGTACAAGTGGAACCCGCGATGTACCTAAGTCGTGTTTCGTGACGACGACCGCAATATCCTTTTCTCCAGGACGCACCGCGGTGAACTGCAACACGACTTTATTTTGCGTGTTGAAGTCCGAAGATAACTCGAGCACCGGCGCAAGGGATAACGGTGGAAGTGGCGCTGACTCGTTGCTGCCAATTCGCAGCCGAAACGTTCCTGGACCAACGATCGTTCCTGTGTCCGGGTTAACTAGCTCGTCCAAATTCTGCGCAAACGTCAAGGTGGCCAAATTCAGCGAGGCGTTGTAGTCCACATTGGCCGGCTTGATGATCACGTCGTCCGTATTGCGTACGGAATTATGCGTAAAAACCAACTGATAAAAGTCAGGGTTTTCAGCCGAGTCGAAGGTTGGGTTACCAACGTCGTTATTGCGGACAAATAACGAGTCATTGTTGAAATACACTTCGACTGTATTTCGGGCTTGAGTCAGTCCCCCTTGAATGTTCCGCCGGACCGGCTGCGGAACGACTGCCACTACTTGAGGCGCCAGGTCTAACTCAAAGTCCACGCTTTGCCGATCTGCACCAGCCCGTGCGGGAACGAACGCCTCACCTAGCGTATTTCGCAGGGCCGTAAAGCCTTGTCTAATGCTGTCCTTGGCAAAAATGTCGACACGATACACGTCATCCGGCAGAGTCTCCGCAAAGCGAACAACGACTTCGTTTTGCGCAGGCGCTTTGCTGACGCCAATAAAACCAGGCTGAATGATTACTTCATTTCCGTCACCGAAAGTACCATCACCTCCCGACCCGGTGACTCGAATCCCCGACAATGTACTGGGATCGATCCGCTGACTTTCGTCGAAGTTAATTTTAAGGTCGCGCGGAGCAATACTGCGAATATCGACTTGATTGGGATTTAACAGCGTTCCATCCGTGGGCTGAATGCCGGCAAGTCGCGGACCGACGGCCAGTAGCCGCCGTTCCTCAAGCGACTCAATTAATAACTTGCGCCGCTCCATATCACGCCTACGTTGCCGGAGCTTCTTCCGACCTGACGGTATGTTGTTTTGAGAAGGACGAGATCGTCGCATGGTCATGAACCAACCCTCTAGCCCGGGTTTGGATGTGGTCGTTTGCGCAAAATGGGAAAACGTAAACCGTTGCGCGGTCATACAAAACGAGCGACCCAACGTGTCGCTCAGTACGACCGTCGTGACGGTAAATCCCTATCTGGTATCCGGTTTCCGCAGATTCCATCGATTATAGTTGGGACACAAGTCAAAGCAACAAATCTGGAAGCCGTCTTCTTACCTGACGTAGTTTACGCAGTATCTGCAATTACCCGAATTATGCAGCGTTGCCATGCAGGCCAGAAACCGGACATTGGATAGATATGAACCGAAAGTGGTTCCCTAGCATTTGCTAGATTGCCAAGTGAATGCGTGTAGAAGCTCTTCGCCCCTGCGCTCGGTTCAACGGTTTAGTGGCTTCCACTACTACCAAATTCGCGAAACACGTTGCGGACAACAGACGAGCCTAAACATTTCCCGGACATGTCGGCCGGCGCACAGTGAGTCATTCCATTGCGGACGATTTACATCCGCCGTGTCATAGGTGCGCAATAAAAACGGCTGAGGTTCCTTAGGCGATCGTCAGATGGCCCTTGGA
>JANNPR010001237.1:0-4770 GCA_031400345.1 Planctomycetota bacterium
ACATTGTGTCTGGCGCACCTGATAATATTTCAACCGGTGTGTCGTTAGCATCTTGAACTGCAGTGTATGATGCAACTTTGTTATCTTCAGTCTTGAAGCCGGCCAAAAGCACAAGCTTATTTAGCTGAGAGATAACAAGAGCATTCATTTCTTTTTCCATCTCAGGCGTCTTTTCAAGTTTGTCAGCTTCAGCTACAAAGTTTCGCCGACATCATTGTGGCTCGAAGTTACCGACGAAGGGCAGGGATTCGACCCGGAAGCGGTACCGGACCCCACTCTGGACGAAAACCTGGAAGTTCCATCGGGACGGGGCTTGATGCTGATGCGAACCTTCATGACGAGCGTTACCTACAACGCGAAAGGCAACCAAGTCACGATGACCAAAGAACGCACTCCTCCGGAATAGAGGGCGGTGTGTGTATCAAAACTCGCGTGGCTTTTTCGGGTTCGCAGGCACGGAAGACTCGTCAGATCCATTAGTCGTCTCATCGCTATTCTGTCCCGAAAGGTTGGGGCGATCCTGATTGTGTCGTTGAGTTCGCCATCCCCGAAATCGGTCCATTAAAGAAGGGGCTGGTGCGCTTGAATCGGGACGTGACTCCGAACCGTTCGACTTCGCCGCGGCATCAGACTTGTGTCGTCTTCGCTCCAGTAGGTCGCCGAGGGTATCGAGAACAGATTCAGCAAGTGGTTCAAGTTTGGTAAATTGCGGATCTGAATTTTCGGAATCGCTCAAAAGACGCTTGGCCAGCTCTTCGTACCAGCGACGGTCGTCTGGCAAACCGATCAGCGGTTTATCCAACGAACCGCGAATTTGAAAACGCAACGGTCGATCGGAAAGCTTTTTCAATAGCGAACCATCGTGGAGCATCGCCAGCGGAATGGGGATATCCACTTGCAGATCCAGCGAACGATCTAGACCGACCCAACCTTTTGTGCGGATTTGAAGATCACTTGAAACCTCTGGTAGACCAAACGCAAAGCCTTCGTGGAAAACGCGTCCCTGTTGCACACGAAAATGCACGTCGGCTCCGTCAGCAATTCGGATTGCCCCAGGTATTTTTCGTCCCAACAGGCGGGATACGAGTTGAGTTAATTCTTTTAGTAGCGGATTACGGGCTCCCGCAGTCACTCGATGTAGTAAAAGGTGGCCTTCCAATTCCAGCTCGTTTGTACGTGTCGTACTTGTCTCAAGAGGGATTAGCAATTTGTCGAGCCGCAAGGAAACGTTACCTGTGACATTAGCCGCATCAGCAAGGATGGGTGCAATCAATTGCAGGCCTTGGTGGCACATCCCCTCGGTTAACTCCGATTGATTTAACAGCGTGCAGGGCTCTGCCACGAATACACGCTCTCCCCCTTGGTTGCGTATATGCATTCGCAAGTCAAGTCGGTCGAGAATTACCACCGCGGGCATTTCTAACTTATCGTGGAGGACGAACCTTCCATCGTCGATTGCGATGGAAATGGTCGAATCGTCGTTACGCGGTCGCGATGGAGGCGGGCTTAGAAACACACCTGCTTGAATGGGGGCCATGACCATGGTCATCTGTGGAAACTTCAGCGACAGGTGCCCTTTGTCCCGAGAATCGGTCAGTAATTGCCAAATCGATCTGTCTAAATTCACCTGTTCGATCTGGATCTGAACTCCACCCGAAGCGTCGACTATTTGAAGACTGCCAACCTGCTGGTCAGATAACCAGCTAAACGTCGCTGATTCTGCGGCTGCCACGAGTTTGGGGCGTCCCAGCAGGACATTGATTACCGAGTTTCTCCAAATCGTCTTGGAGATCAAGGTTGGCAGAAAACTAATTCCAATCAGAACTGCTAGGACGGCGATCACGAACCACCGCCAACGCCTCCGTTTCGGAGGCACATTGGCAATCGGCGTCGACTTTTGCGGGGGACTCATGATTCTTCGATTGGCACTACCGTGATGCGGTTTCCGTCGATGCGAACGATTTTGACCTGCTGACCTCGGTCGACATAACTTCCGTCGGCCAAGACGTTGACGAAAGTAGGGCCAAACCGAGCTTTGCCAGCAGGCCTTAGTTGCGATTCAGCAATTCCCCAGTCGCCCACAGAAATTTCGAGCAAACCGCCCAGAGCTTCCTTGCCTTTAGTTGCTTTGGATCGGTCATCGAGTCCGGACCCGGCCTGAGGTACAGGAGGCACGAACGCGAGGTTGCGGAACAGGGAAACGGATTTCCAATATCGCGACAAAACTGCGGCGATAATTAGGCACGCCACACCTGCACCGGCGACCGATGCCAGTGAATCAGCAAAACGGCGCCATTGTGAATCGGATCGAGGAATCAAGAAATCCTGACTTGCCATGACTAGGCTCCCAATAATGAGAGCGACCCCGGCGATACCCGGAAGTCCAAATCCGGGGATTACGAACAGCTCCATCCCTAGCAACATAATTCCACAGACGAAAAGAATAACTTCTAGCCAAGTCGACGTTCCACCTAAGAACCGGCTCCAAAAGAATATTGCGAAGCAGGCAAACGCTACGCCACCGCCAAGACTAATTCCGGGCGAACAGAATTCGACGTAGAGTGCGACCAAACCTACGACAATAATTAGCCCGGAAATGGTCGGCCAGTTAAGTACGTATACCAAAGTATCTATCCAAGTCGCTCGCATTTCACGCGCAGGGCGAGTTGCTCCAAAGCGTTTCAGCAACTCGGCGCGATCTTGAACGACGGCTTCGGCAAGACCTAGCTCGCAGGCACGGTTCCCCGTTACCGTGAGAAAGTTTCCACCCCTCGTCTCGAAAACGATCGGTCCTTTTTCCCACTGGTCGCGATCGACCGACGAATTGATTTCTGCGTCGGACATGAAAGTGACTTTGCCGGTCTGACTGCTTGTGACCTGAAAGACAGCCAGGTTCATATCCACCATTGCTTCTGCAAGGGCGGGCGCGCGCCCATGTCGCGCCGCCAGCTCCCTGACTTGGACTGCCAGGTCGCTTCGTACTTTTTCCGGCGCATGGCGAAACATAAAATCCTGGTCCAGAAATATGGGTCCGCAGTCACCCAGCCGAGCTGACGGATGCATCACGATCTCATCACATGCGAGAGACACAATTGCGGCGCCGCTGATAGCTTCATGGGGGATATAAGCCACAGTCCTCAAGTGTTTCAATTCCCGCAGCCGTTGAGCGATCTCAAACGTTGTATCCAAGCGACCGCCCGGACTATCAATCTGGACAATCAATAAATCAGCTTTTGCGGCAAGTGCTTCGTCGATTTTCCTATGAAAATAATGCTCGAGCCGGCCTGCAATCACTCCGTCGAAGTGAATGATTACCGGGGTAGAATACGATTTCTTGGCGTCAGGAAGATTAGCAACCGGACCCGCCACATCCGCACAGCTAACCGTGATAGACCAGTTCATGCAGAAGAGGAATGGCAGCAGTTGCAAGAGCTTCCGAGGCATGATTGATTTTGCTTCCGACGACGGGACTCAGGTCGTACTTAGTTCATCGTTCGCCATCTTACGCGCGTCGTCACATGACTTGAATGGTGAACCGGAAATTTATTGTGCTTTGCCTTCACGCAATCGGGTTCGTATTAGCTGCAATCGATCGGCGATTTCCGATTCGAATCCACGTGGTACGGGCCGGTAGTATTCGCGGTCGATCCCTAGATAATCCTGGGCTACGAGCCCATCCGGTGAGTTATGTGCATACTCGTACTCGATGCCATGTCCAAGTTGCTTGGCGCCGTGATAGTGCGAGTCGCGGAGGTGAACGGGTACGGGAAGAATTCGTCCTTCTCGAATATCAGCTCGCGCTTCACTAATCGCGATCGTTGCTGCATTCGATTTGGGAGCGCATGCCAAATAGGCGACGGTTTGAGCAAGAGTCAACTGGCATTCTGGAAGACCAATGAACTCGCAGGCTTGCATCGCAGAAACAGCCAACGGTAGCGCATGGGGATCCGCATTTCCGATATCTTCGCTTGCCAAAATCACAAGTCGACGGCACAGGAAACGCACGTCCTCTCCCCCCTCAAGCATTCTCGCGAGCCAATAAATGCCGGCGTCGGGATCGCTGCCTCGGATACTCTTGATTAGGGCGCTGGCACTATCGTAGTGAGCGTCACCGGTCGGGTCATACTGTACGGCTTTGCGTTGTACGGATTCCTGAGCAAGTTCCCTAGTAAAAATCACAGGCCGCTGGCTGCTCGACAGCACACCTACTTCGAATGCCGCCAATGCTTGCCGTGCGTCACCATCACAGATCTTGGCCAAGAAATCCGCAGCGTCTTCGCGCAACTCAACGCCGATGGACCCAAACCCTCGCTCTTTATCGGTAGCAGCCCGTCTCAACAGAATCTTAACGTCCTCGGGAGCAAGCGGTTCAAACTGGAACAGCTGGCTGCGGCTCACCAAGCTACTATTGACCGCGAAGAATGGATTCGACGTGGTGGCACCCACCAGTACCACAATTCCGTCTTCAACGTCGGGCAATAAGGCATCTTGTTGCGCTTTGTTGAAGCGGTGAATCTCGTCCACAAAGAGTACCGTCTTTCGTCCACTAGCAGCCAGCTCGTTCCGAGCTTCCTCGAGTACGTCGCGTAACTCTTTGACGCCGCTGGTGACCGCGTTCAATTGGTGAAAACGGCTGTGAGTCTCGTTGGCGAGCAAGCGGGCTAGTGTCGTTTTCCCCGTGCCGGGGGGCCCATAGAACAATACGGATCCCAGACGATCCGCTTGCAGCAGCCGGCGGAGCAACTTGCCTTCGCCAAGAAAATGGCTTTG
>JANNPR010000910.1:0-1977 GCA_031400345.1 Planctomycetota bacterium
AGCGGAATGAAGTTTCGATCCTTGGGCTTCGAGATGCTTATCATATCCGGATGCGTTTCCGCCACCACTTGCTGACAGGCGGGACAATGTCCACACGGCTCCAACTCCGTTTCAGGGTTCGACTCACACAAAAAAGACTGAGCTAATTTCTTAGCGAAGGTCCGTTTGCCAATACCCGCCGGTCCCACGAAGAGAAACGTACTCGGCATTCGCCCTCGCGTCACGTAGTTTCGAAATTGATTGACGAGTTGGTTGTGCCCGCGGATCTCTTTCCAGCTCATTTGGGCCCTCCTTCAAACAGGCGGTTGGCTGAAGAGCGTAGAGCCGCCTGGACAACCTCAATCGGTTGATCCGCATCCACCACCACGATCCGCGAAGGGTTCTTTTCTGCTTCGGCAAGAAACCCCGCACGTACGGCCCGCATATAATCCAGCCCTTGGGATTCCATTCTGTCGGTTGCCCGATTGAATCGTTTACAGGCTTTCTCGGCATCGATATCAAGCAGAAACACCAAGTCCGGCAGAATTTCGCCAATCGTAAACCGTCCCACCGACCAAATGCTGTCGACGTCCAAACCGCCGGCGTGCCCTTGATAAACGACATTGGCCAAGACAAATCGATCCGAAACGACCGTCTGGCCCGCCGCCAACGCAGGTCGAATGATCTCCTCCACCATTTGTGCTCGGGCAGCCATGTAAAGTAACGTCTCGGCACGACGGTGAATCGGAGTATCCGTGGCGTTCAACACCAGACCGCGAAGCGATTCGCCGAGACGGGTGCTGCCGGGATCACGGCACGTGATCACGTCATGCCCCAGTTCGCGCAGCCAATCGCAAAACAGACGAATCTGAGTTGATTTGCCCGCCCCATCTACGCCATCGAAGCTAAAAAACATGCGCCAAGATTCTCGACGTCATACGAACTCTTGCACTGTGGGCTTCATCACGATATCTGAAACATGTGCGTGCGGCGGCAACGCAGCAATGGCCGCCACGATCACGCCGACATCTTCCGGCTGTAACATGCTGGCTCGGTGCGTGTCCGAGACTGGCGAGGGACGATGCTGCAAGATTGGCGTATCGACTTCGCCGGGATATACGGTCGTGACGCGAATGTTGTTCTTAACTTCTTCGTTTGCCACCGCCGTACCCAACGCGGACATGGCAAACTTCGAGGCGGCGTAAGCAACACCGCCCAACGCCGATGCCCGCAGGCCGGCGATGGATGAGACATTTACGATCAGGCCATCTTTTCGTTCACGCATCTGCGGCAACACAACACGCATGCAATTGTACGCACCGGTGGCGTTGGCCGACATCACATAGTCCCATTGCTCGGGTAGCATCTCTCGCATGGAACGGGTCTTAATATTGACTCCGGCGGAATTTACGAGGATATCTATTTTGCCCACCTTCTGTGCCGCCCACTCAAACAGTTTTTGAACGCTATCGCGTTGTGCCACATCGCAGGCATGGAAAAACATTGGCGGTATGCCCTTAAATTCGGCAGCCGCTTGACTAAGCTTGGCTTCATCTCGGCCGGCGATCACTACCTGACAGCCTTCAGCCGCCAGCGCCTTGGCAATCCCCAGGCCAATTCCGCTGCCACCTCCAGTCACAATTGCCGTCTTGCCTTGCAGTTTCATGGTGCACCTTTCATGCTTGGGCGAAGATGGCTCAGTTGTAAACACGCGCAATTACTTGACAATAGGGCATTCGACCGGTGAACGAAATACCTTGGCAAGTCTGGATCGATGTAGGAGGCACATTTACCGATTGCGTCGCGCGCAGTCCGGACGGTCGGCTAATACGCCGCAAGGTCTTAAGCTCCGGAGTAACTAAGGGACTAGTTGGAGAGGGTTCGGACGACCTGCGTATCATCGACCTCGCCCGTCATCCCGATCCCGACTTATTTTGGAACCGGTGCCGCCTGCGAGTGCTTAATGACGCCGGGGCCGTGACCGCCGAATCGGATGTT
>JANNPR010001302.1:0-4898 GCA_031400345.1 Planctomycetota bacterium
ACGCTCGCGAACGGCCGTGCGAAGACGATCCGTAAAGCAGCGAGTGTGGCCGCTTTTAACGGATGGGTGACCGGCTTTTTTGCCGTTTGTTCCGCGCCTTTCGCGATCTTCAGTGTTGCCGGCTTTCTCGTTGCAGCTGGATTATCCCTCGTGACCTACAACGAGTTTCAAGGACGGAAGCGGTTACTGCATTTCGACCCATCTTCGTCCACGTTGCTGGGCTGGAACCAGATTGGATTATTGGGACTGATTGTCGTGTATTGCCTGTGGATGATGTTTTCGGGTCTCACCAGTGCAGGCCCCTTCGCCGCCGAAATGGCAGCGAAGCCGGAACTCCGAGAAGCTCTCGGCTCGCTGGACGAGTTTGACGGTCTTTATAGGGTCCTCGTCGTCGCCGTTTACGGGACCGTGATCGTGTTCAGCGCGATATTTCAGGGCCTGAACGCTTTCTATTATTTCTCACGCGGCAGACATGTCACAGATTACGTGCAACAAACGCCCGGGTGGGTTTTAGACGTCCAGCGCATCACGCGCGGTTGACTGAGTAGCCGTGCCGCCCGGCACGCGGTAACTACTGTAGGATATGCGGTCGAGGGTGCCACTGGCAGCCGCCGGAGTTGGCTTCGATAGCTAACGAAAACTATTTCGGCGGCAGGCCAGTGTCGTGGCACATTCCTTCGCTTCGATCCGCAAAAAATCTTACACGCTCTTCTGTCGTCTAACGGGTCAACACTGGCTTGACGCCGAACAAGCCACACGGGAACAGTCCAGTCCGTTCCGGCGTCTGCCAGATGGCACACTGTCGTCGTCCTGTTACTTTGGCATGGGAAAGATGAGTACGGCATTCTCCGCGAATAGGGCCTCGCTCGCTTTTCCGTTGATCTTGTATTGGACTTTCAATTGTTTCACGGTTCCAGGCGCCGGGTCCCCGCCAAAGCTGGCGTTGTAATCGGCCGCTGGCAAGGTGATCAGGGGCAAGTCACCAACCTGCTTCTGAAGTACATCGGTCACGTCTTTTTGGGTTGACCCTGCTCCATATTCCGCTTTGACGATTTGCAGCTTCACCTTATCCAGACCGATTTTGGAGAGCAATTCGAGCGCCTCGGCCTGCTTGCCACCCGACTTCTGGGCGATCAATAGCACGACTTGAGTCGCCTCCTCCTTCAACTCGGGAACCTGGATGGCTTTGGCGGCAACTTTGAGCATCTCTATTTTCGGATAGCGTTTGACTATGTCCAGCACCAACTTCTGCTCGGCAGTATGGGCGGCGGCTGCGAAGGCGTTCTGGCACATTTCAGCTCGCTGCTGGTCAGGCATAACGAATTGCCTGGCGATTCGGATGTAGCCTCGCATTGCACGGACTTGGTATTTGTCGCCCGGCCCATTCTTCGCGAGATCGAGCAAAACGGGAGCGGCATCAATCGTCATCCACTCGCCGAGCAAACGGCTGCTGGCATCTTGCAATTGAGCATCGGTACTTTTGGCTGCGGCTCCAATGGTATTCAGAGCCTTAGTCCCTCCCACCGCGCCAAGGATTTGCAGCAGGGCAAGTTTTGTGGCTACTGGCGAGCGATTCAGTGCTGTTGCGAGCTCCTCCGCACAAGCCTCGCGGTCCGGCATGCGGATGCAGGCCGCCTTAAGAGCTTGTTGAGCAACCGCCGCATCGTCCGCGTTCTTGGGGGAAACGACCTGCTTCACCAATACCGAAAGACTCTTCGCGGGAACCGTGGTCCCCAGTGCCGTCAGCGCGGCGCTGCGAACCGCTTTGTCGGAATGCTCTACCGCTTTTAGGAGAGCGGGCATCGCGTCGATGCGTCTCTGTCCTACAGCCTCGATCAGGAGCGGATAGACTTTTCCTTCGGCTTTGGCGAGACGGGCGATTATCTCCTTGTCCACGTTCTCGCCCGGGAGGTGGGCCAGTGCCGTCTTCGCCGATTGCACTAAATCGGCGTCGGCTTCCAGCGCAATCTTCACCAGCGGCGACAGACAGGAAAGGTCACCCACGCGTCCCAGGGCTTCGATGGCCGCGATTCGAACCTGTTTGGGACCGCTTGCAGCGGCCTTTAGCACTGCGGACAAGACGATAGTGTCCTTACGATCGGCCATGGCGGCGAGCACTTGCGACGCCCGCTCCGGTGTCGCCCGAACCAACTCGGCCGCAAGAGCTTCGTCCACCTTACGTCCAGGAAATTCTCGGGCCGTGCTGAGCGCGATCTGGAATAATCCCTTGTCGGTCGACTGGAATGTCTCGATCAAGAGCGCGATTCCCTCTTGCTTGCGTGAAAGTATCGCTCCGCGAGTTGCCTCCAAGATTCTTTGCTGGGGAACTTCGGCTTGGCGGACTTCGTCGTAGATTTTTATTGCTTCGGCGTCGTCGCCTGCGGACGTGAACTGTTCGGCACACAGCACACAACCTTCGGCAACCGCGGAACGGACTTGGACGGGAGCGGTGGCCAACACTTGACGGAGTGACTTGGCCGCGGCGGCATTGCCGATTCGCCCCAAGGCCACTGCCGCAGCCGATGCGACCTCGGCGTCCGCGTCCTGCAATCGCTTGGTCAAGGGATCTACCGCGCTGGCGTCACGGCGGACGCCAATGGAATTGATTGTGCCCACTAAAAGCTTTCCTTGGATCGTATCCAGGGCCTTAAGCAAAGCTTCGTCGGCGGCCTGACCAGGAATAGCTTCCAGGGCGATTCGCGCCCACGAGGCCAGCTTTTCATCGGTCAGCAGTTTCGCTAAATCCGGGACCGCCTCCTGGGAACCGTACACCGCCAGGTGTTTGCAGGCCATCGCTTTGTCAGCCGCAGGCCCATCCGAACGGAGGACGGCGATCAGTTCGCCTTCTTTTTCGGGCGACGCTTTGGGACCGTCGCCGGCCCATACGGGGGTGGTCGCCAGCATGAAGCATGTTGCAAGAAAAACGACAGAGGGTGTGAATTGTCGAGTCTTATGCATGGTATCGGTCTCTGGAAAAGGTGTATCGAAATGTGCGTATACGTCTTCGCGCTGCTGGCTGAAGATGCTGCCGGCTGAAGTTACTGCAAGCCTACAGTCTCCAGGGTTCACGTAGCGCTTCAGATCTCAGGCGGTTCGCCTGTTCGTCGTCGATGAATTCGTGTTTCTTGTGATCGAAGTTCACTTGTCGTCCCAGATACAGCGCAATGTTTGCCGCGTGGCAGGCGATGTGTGCGTTGCACGCAGCGTCCGCATTGCCTTTCGGCAGGCTGCGCGATTTCACGCAATCGAGGAAATCGCGAACGTGGAAGGTCGCAGGGTAACCGTCGATTTCCTCGACCGTTCTTCCAGCGAGTAATCCCGGCGAGCTCAACACGTATTTGCCACTGTCTCCTGTTTCGACCCAGCCAGTCTCCCCTTCGAACCGGACGGGGCAAGAGCCCAAGGGAATCCAACCCGTCTCACGGAAGATCAGCTCGACGCCGTTCTCGTAGCGTGCCACTAGCTGACCATCTTTTGGCGCGTTGTATTGGACGGGAGCCGGAACGTCGCCGACTGCCCATTGGCAGAGGTCGACGCAATGCGAGCCCCACTCCAGCACACCACCGCCGACCAGGCCGCCTCCTTTTTCAAAATTGAAACCGTCGAGCTGCTTCGCATTGAACGGCCGCCAGGCCGCTGGTCCAAGGTACATGTCCCAATCGACGACTTCCTTCTTCGGATCAGGCTCCGGAGGTAACCAGCCGCTTGTCATGGCTTGCATCCCCGCTGGATGGGCAAAGACTTTTGTGAGTTTGCCGAGCTTTCCGGTTCGAGCCAGCTCGCACGCAAACGCAAAGTGCGGAAGGTTCCGGCGCTGCGTGCCTGCCTGAAACACTCGCCCGGTCCGGCGCATCGTTTCGGCCAGGATTAAACTTTGGGCGATATTCTTCGTGACCGGCTTCTCGCAATACATGTCCTTGCCGGCCTTGGCAGCGGTCATCGCCGCCGTCGCGTGCCAGTTCGGTCCAGTGGCGATCAGCACCGCATCGATATCTTTGCGGTCAAGCAGTTCACGAAAGTCGCGATAGGTGTCGCAGTTTTGATTGCCGTACTTCTCGTCAGCCATTTTCTTGACGGCCACACGGCGGGCCTCTTTGACGTCGCACACCGCGACGAACTGGACATCCTTTTGCTCGAGGAAGCAACCGAGGTCATACGTTCCCCGATTTCCGATGCCGATTCCCCCCACCACAATTCGCTCGCTGGGAGCAACAAAGCCATCCCGCCCCAGGGCAGAGCTGGGGATAAACTGCGGCGCCATCACAGCGGCACCGACGGAAAGGCCGGTCTTCAAAAACTGACGCCGTTGAAGTTGCGTGACCTTTTTCGACATAAATGCTCTCCTATCGTGTAAACCGCCAATATCGCCGGAGCACCCCGACATAGTAACCGATCTTCGGTTAATGCCGAAAGCATACCCGTACGGCGTGTCAGATTCCACATGCAAATCCGAGGTCCGCTCTTTTAACCCCGATCCGTTCGCGACGGCTGCCAATGATCGGATCCGTCCAGCCTGTCCCTATTACATTGTTGAACCACGAAAAACTCCAAACAGACGAAACGCGCGTCGCCATCATTTCATTTATCATTTCCGTCATTCATCATTTTTAAATGTGAGTCCCTATCGTTTGCCGTAGCAAATTGGATTGTGCTGGACGGTTGCTCCTGCATGATCGACTTGGTGCTCCAACATGTATGTGCTGCCAATGAACCGGCGGAAAGGAATTGGCAAAGCACCGCTCGCGACCATGCTGCACAACGACCGCGCCGACGGTGCGAAAAGTTCCGTACTCCTCGCTAGTCGCACCGGCGCGATGCTCTACCCGCGAGTAACGTTGGTGGCTAACCACCAACTAAGACGCACTCTTTTATTTAGGCGCGAATATCAGCAACGTGCC
>JANNPR010000026.1:0-5209 GCA_031400345.1 Planctomycetota bacterium
CGGCTCGGGATCACCGGTGGCGGTGCAAAAAAACTTAAAACTCGATGAACGGACAGCCGCCACTCCGGCGATCGCGGACGACACCCTGTATGTCCGGACCGAGAAGCAACTCTACGCTTTCGCCGAAAAGCAGTGCAGTCATTGAAGTCTGAAGCGCAAGCGAAGGAGGGGCTATCATGCGGCAACCTCCTGCGACCGACAGCCACCTCGGTGTCGGAACTTTGTCATGGTATTTACAACGATCTACCGTATACCGCGAGCCAAGCTCAAGGTTATCCAACCCGAATTGGATTCTCTTGATGGGTTTCAATGCTCGCATAATTGTTATAATTGTTTCTCTACGAGCGATTCGGCAGATCAGACAGATTCAAATCGTCAGGAATAAATGAGAACGAGGCGAAACCATGTCCAGCTTGGTATCGAGCGCCTGGAAGACAGGATGCTTCTTGCTGGGAACGTGACGACCAGCGTCATTGGCGGTAACCTGATTATTCGCGGCGACGAACTGGATAACCGGCTCACCATCGATCAAGTGGGGCTCACGTCACACGAGTTTCGCGTCAAGGGCGAGTCATTCACGTACGTCAATGGCGACACGGCTCCACTGGTGGTGTCCGGAATTACGCGCGACGTGAAAATTCTCCTGGGCGGAGCGGGTGATAAGCTCACTTTGGATGGCGTGGATATCCCGCGCAATTTGATCATCCAAACTGGCGGCGGCGACGATACGGTTCTGGTGCATGATTCGGTCGTTGGTCGGAACACCAACATCCGCACCGGCTTAGGCACCGACATTGTGAATCTTGTTAACCTCAGGGCGAAGCGCGGCGTCTCCGTATCTACGAGCGATGGGAACGATATCGTGACGTTAGAAGGCTCCATCTTTCATGGCAAGGCCCGCGTCCGAACCGAACGAGGAAACGATACGATTCTCATTCAAGATTCCACGTTTGACGCCGGAAAAGTCATAAATCCCGGTCCGGGAACCGACTTTGTCACTACGCAGGCAATCTCCGCGAGTTTTGATTTCCGCAATGGTGCACAGGGCTGGCGAGCGGGCTTTTCCGACTATGATCCCAAGTTCCATAAGATCAACGCCAAGGCTGGCATCCGTAATCTACCGCCAGAACTAGGGCGGGGCACCGGCTTTTTAGTCGAAGGGAGCAATCGCTCGGACGACCTGTTTATGTTCCTTAAACGCCAGTTGGGGGAGGATTCGGGGATCAAGCCGAACCAGCTCTATCAAGTGCGGTTGACCATTGTTTTCGGCTCAAATGTGCCCACCGGTTGTCTAGGGATTGGCGGGTCACCCGGAGAATCCGTATTCCTTAAGGCCGGGGCAAGTTCGATCGAACCGAAACCGGTCCTGGGAAAAGATGGTCAATTGCTGATGAACGTAGACAAAGGCAATCAAGTTACGGGCGGCCCAGCAGCGTCATCTGCTGGAGACATCGGCAACGGCATGCCGTGTGATACGCCCCAAGAACCGCAATGGACGTCGATAGAAAGGCATCATATTCATGACTTCCTCGTCCGGTCCGACGCCAGCGGCCGTCTTTGGCTGCTTGTCGGCACCGATTCTGGTTTCGAGGGTACAACCGCGCTTTACTATCAGCGAATCGACGCCAAACTTATTCCCGTAGCGGATGGGGCACCCCAAAATCTTCCTGTGTCAGTGTCGAGATAGCCGGAGGAGATGCGCGCCCTGGAGGTGACTTCGGCTGCTGCGTTTGGATTCCTTTGCCAAGTTTTTGGTTTGGCCAGCAACAGATTGGAATATCCGGAAGCAGATAGTGCGGAGAGGACTGAATGGTCAGCCCGGCAAAACGGCATACCAACCCGAAGCGTAAGTGAGAATCACGGTTTTCACCTCGCTTGCGCTTCGGGTTGGTGTGGCTTCTCGACAGGCCACCGTGCGCGCTCGAAGGCCGGTGCATCTGCGGGGAAGACGAAGATTAGCAAGTCCTTAGCCACGACTTTCAGGTAGACCGAGGAGGGTTTCTCTCCCCCTGACATCACCAGAATGGGTGATTCCTTCGTTAGTCGCTTGCGTGCCTCTTCGATGGAGATTTCTTTCCCTTCCCCGAAGTAAATCGTCACTCCCTTTAGACTTACCGGCTCGCTCCATTTGGAGGAGGAACCACTCTAATGATTAACTGAGGGGCCGCCAAGTGCCATTGATTTCAAACTTCGCCCGAGACCGATTTACATCCGTCTGCTCACTTCTCTACTGGCGGCCTATCGGCTAAACTTACTGAGTAAATGCAGGTTCGGCAGAACAGAGACTTCTTCATCCCGTCGGGCTGCGGATTCTCCGCTCTTCATTCGTTGGAGGCCACTCTGTGGCTTAAACGCACAATGAAGGTTTCTTGCCCGTATACGGTTACTTCACTCACGCTCGCAGTAAAGTGCATCCCTGGTCGTTTATTCCTCGATGACGTTCGTGTCGCCCCTTAAGTTGGTGCCGACAAGGCCGTGATTCGCATCGCCGTCAATCGGCAAAGGTACTTGTTTGTCATGCCCGAGTTTCTCCAAAAAGACGTTGAAGTTGATGAGATGCTCCTAGACGTTTTGCAGCCTGAGCTGGCCGATGAGTCGTTGTCAGAAGATGTGCCGGCTGAAGAGTCGATTCCGGCGAACTTGTTTCCCACGCTGGGTCTGAACGACTCCTTGGTTCGCGCGGTCGAGCGCTGCGGCTACCGCACACCTACGCCCATTCAAGCCGAAACAATCCCCCTAATCCTGGAAGGACGCGATGTCCTTGGCCAAGCGCAAACCGGTACCGGCAAGACAGCTGCCTTCGCACTGCCACTGCTGCAGAGGATCAATATTTCCGACCGCCGGCCGCAGGTTTTGGTGCTGACGCCGACCCGCGAACTGGCCATCCAAGTCGCCGAAGCTTTCGAGAACTACGCCAGCGAGATTCGAGGCTTGCGAGTAGCCCCGATTTACGGTGGGCAGGATTACCAGATTCAGCTTCGTGCTCTCGATCGTGGCGTCCAGGTGATCGTTGGCACGCCAGGTCGCGTCATGGATCACATGCGTCGTGGTTCGCTGCAGCTAGATGGACTGAAAACTCTCGTGCTCGACGAAGCGGACGAGATGTTGCGCTTGGGTTTTGTTGAGGAGGTCGAGTGGGTGCTTACGCAGGTTCCGGCCGAACGGCAAATCGCTCTGTTCTCTGCCACGTTGCCAGAACCCATCCGCCGCATCGCGCAGCGTCACCTGCGTAACCCCGCCGAGATCACGATTAGCCAACAGGCCGCGACGGCCGATACGATTCATCAACGATTTATCATTGCCGCGCGCCATCAAAAGGAAGCCGCACTCGCACGGATTCTGGAAGCGGAACCCATTGATGGGGTGCTCGTATTCGTGAAGACGCGTAGTACGACCGAGCCGCTTGCTGAGTTCCTCGCGCAGCACGGCCATCGTGCTGCTGCCCTGAACGGCGACGTTGCCCAGAAGCAGCGCGAGAAGATTGTCGATAGTCTTCGCTCCGGCAAGATTGATATCGTGGTAGCGACCGACGTCGCCGCTCGTGGGCTGGACGTGCAGCGTGTTAGCCATGTGATCAATTATGATCTGCCGTTCGATAGTGAAGCCTACGTGCATCGCATTGGCCGCACTGGCCGAGCCGGACGAAGCGGTGAAGCGATTCTTTTCGTCGATCCGCGCGATCGTCACATACTTAAAAACTTGGAACGGGCGACTCGGCATGTGATCGAGCCGATGGAATTGCCGTCGAACCGCACGATCAATAAACAACGCATCGCCAAATTTCACGATAAGATCACCGCGGCACTAACTCATCCCGAATTTGAGGGGTTCACCTCGATCATGGAACAGTATCGCCGCGAAAATGAAATTCCCGTAGAACAGATTGCAGTAGCGCTGGCGATTCTCGCCAATGGCGAGAAGCCGCTATTAATGAAGGACGCTTTCAAGCCGAGTGGGTTTTTAGAGGGTCATGAAGAACGAAGCCACGGTCGCGGCGGACCACGCCATAGTCGCGGTTGGAACGAAGATCGTGGAGCTGATCTCCGCCCCCGTTTTCAAGCGGGCTCACGCAGACGCGACGAAAGAATGGAGACTTTCCGTGTCGAGGTGGGGCGCGTCAATCAGGTGAAACCGAGCAATCTTGTCGGAGCAATTGCCAACGAAGTTGGCATAAGTGGTTCCCGTATTGGTCGTATCGCCATTTACGATGATTACAGCACCGTCGACTTACCGGTCGGCATGCCGCACGAGATGTTTTGCGAATTGAAGATGGTTCGCGTGGCCGGGCGGCCACTCAATATTTCCCGGCCTGTCGAAGGACCGGTACATGCCGCGTCTCCCACTCTGCGAGAGGACGGGAAACGCAAAAAAGCAAAGAAGCCGAAGCGTAACATGGTCAAATCGCGTGACAAAGTGGAGATGCCTTGATTCGGGTTACCTGCTGTGGAGGCAAAACGGGGGTCGACGAGCGAGCCAAATCAACTGAATGCATCAAGTTTGTAGATCGACCACTCAAGTATTAAGGTTCCGTGAGTTTCGCCCCCATGCGGTTGAAGAAGAGCGTCGGTTTGGCTATCCTCAGTGCTCGCTTCAATGACGAAGCTTCGACCGGATTTCGTGGGAGACTCCTCATCTCTCTCACGCGTGCAAGATGCAATGACGACAAGTCGCCCATTGATGAGCCCTATTGAGTGTAATCCGATCGATGAATGCTTTAGCGTCAACAACCCTTGCCGGGCAAGTGCCTCCGGACAAGGCGACGGGGATCGTGCGCCCTGTTTCCTTCACTGATCGGGTCCGCGTAGACGGAAAGTTCTTCGCCCGAGGCGACGAACGAATGCGGATTCAAGGCGTCACCTACGGTCCCTTTGTCGAGGGTAGCGACGGCGCGCCATTTCCGCCGCGCGTGAAAGCTCTGGCGGATTTCGAGGCCATGCGCGCGGCGTCGATCAACGCGATTCGCACCTATCATCTGGCGCCCCGCTGGCTGCTCGAAGCCGCCGCGGAGAATGAGATTTCGGTGCTGGTCGACATCCCGTGGTCGAAGCATTTGTGTTTTCTCGACAATCGGCAAGCTCAGGCCGAAGCGCGCCAGGCCGTACGAAGCGCGGTGCAAGGCGGCGCGGGACTTCCCTCGATATTCGCCTACAGCATTGGCAACGAAATCCCGGCGAACATCGTGCGCTGGCATGGCTCGCGGCGCGTTGAA
>JANNPR010000924.1:0-3908 GCA_031400345.1 Planctomycetota bacterium
CCATCTGCAGATACTTTTGCGCTTTTTCGAAATCATTGAGAACGAACGCCGCCGCACCCACTAAGTCAGGCGCTTCCTTAATTCCCGCATTGTTTTCGATTAGCACTTCGCCTAAATCGGCGACGATTTCGAACTGGTCCCGGCTGGCCGCATCTTCCAGAAGTTTGGCTAAAAACCTTGTCAATTGGCGATCTTCATTGGGTGCAGCCACATAGGCGGCTTTTGCCACATCGCGCAGGCCGGGCACTAATGCATGGCCTTTTGCGATCAGGTCTTTCCATTTCTTTTGAAAGTCTTCAGCCGATCCCGGTTCCGAAATATCAAACTTTGCCTTGGCATCGCGCAGCTCTTTCATTAGGTTTTTCCATTCCGCCATCTTTGCCGCAAACACTTCGGCAGGAGAACCTTCAGCCGCTTGTTTCTCAACAATTGGTTTGTCGCTGCGTTTATCCGTTTCAGCGACGGGGTTTTCGTCTGAAGTTTTCTTTTTCTCGTCTTGGGCCGTAATGGAGAGTGAGCATGCCGCCAACAGCAAAGCTGCAAACGGTCCGCGAGCGTAAAACGTGAATCGTGCCATTCCTTATCCCCTGTAAATGTTTTTGTGATTTTATACGTCAGTTTTCCAGGGACGGTTCGACCTCCGTCCTCAACAACTGATTCTCTCAAGTGTCGCTGCGGCAGCCGTTAGCGTGCTCGCAACTACGATCAAAGAACCATAAGATTAACACAGTGTCAGCTGCCGAAAAGGTGTCCCCCCATCCTGATAAGCCAATGACTCGCAAAAACCAGCCTCCCGTCCGCTCTCGATTCGGACCCAAACCGACTCCGCAACGTCCTACTACCTTACGTGTTATTGGTGGAGACTTGCGAGGCCGAAGGTTGGAATACGACGGCGATTTGCATACGCGCCCGATGAAGGATCGTGTGCGGGAGTCGGTTTTTAATTTGGTCGGACCGGCCGTCGAGGACAAATTAGCTGTGGATCTCTTTGCGGGAACGGGGGCTTTGGCGTTAGAAGCGCTGAGCCGAGGCGCTTCGGAAGCAATGTTCTTCGAACGCCGCTTTCCCGTGGCGGAGGTCATTCGTCGGAATCTTGACACGCTCGGATTGACCGCCCGAGCCAGTGTCGTTGCCGGGGACACGTTCGTGTGGTTCGCTCGGAACAAGCTGCCGGCCAATCGGCCATGGCTTGTGTTCTGTTCCCCGCCCTACGACTTTTACGTGGAACGTAAGGCTGAAATGCTTCAATTGATCAACAAGTTGTTCCACGATGCCCCGCACGACAGCCTGATGATCGTCGACGCGGATGATCGCTTCGACACTTCATGTTTGCCGCAGGCCGATCGATGGGATGTGCGTCGATACGCGCCCGCAGTCATTGGCGTCATACTTAAAGAGGAACCGCCTGTGGACGTTCGCAATATTACTGACATGCCCGCGTTTACCACCAAAGATGGCTCAGAAATCCGCGAATTGTTGGCCCACAGAAACTCTGGTATCCGCAACCAGAGCCTCGCTGAAGCTCGATTGCCCACAGCCGCAAGTACGATACGGCACTTTCATCCACGTACCGAAGAGATCTACTACATTCTGGAAGGCACTGGCCGCATGCAGATTGAAGATGCGGTAGTCGATGTCAGACCGGGAGACGCCATTGCTATCCTTCCCGGCCAAATTCATCAAATTACCAATAACGGCGAAGGGGTGCTGAAGTTCCTGTGCTGCTGCGCACCGGCGTATGAGCACGAAGACACCGTGATGGTCGAGTGAGACGATTCGAGACGCTCAACTCATTTTCACCGGACGGCCGGCTTCAGCTCGGGGCCCTCACTTGCCACCCTGGGACTATCCAATTCTGTGACCATAGGTTTTGGCAACAGCGAGTGCGGAACCGTTCGGCCCTTGCTAGGAAGTAACTCGGGTTCGGCAGGTTTGGGTGCAAAAACCGGGCGTGTTGGAACTGGGTGGAAACGGGAAATGGGCGGCTGAAAAACGCCTTCATCCGCCGGAACAGCGCCGGAATGAATGCGAGCGAGCAAGCGACGTGTGTGCTGAAAAAATATCGGTTCTCTGCATAGCATTTGCGATTCTTGTGTCGCCGAAAATGCGTCAGGCACTTCGCTAGACATCAAGTCGTATGGGTCATTAAACCGGTGAGAAACAATTGTCGGCTGACAGCACCCCCCACCGCAGCAAAGCCCGACGAACAGCACTATCGCCAGGCTTTGCCAATTGATTTTTGCGGCGTGCACAGTACGTCTCCAGGCTTCAGCGTATGAAATTGTGCGCAGTGTATCGGCTAGTCGACGCTCCAAACTTTACGCAAAGAGGCAAGGCTACCCATCTTCCGTGGTCGTTTCGGCCGGGATAGCCGTCACGGGCTTGGTTCTCCCGCGGGCGACCAATAACAGCAGCTGCATCAACAGGAAAAATGCTAGCGGATACACCGGCCAGATTCGCAGAAACAGGGGATACGCGGGATCGGCTACTTCCAGAGGTGAGGTCATTGAGTCCGGCATTTTGGTTCTGTGATGGCCCAGCTCTATCCCCGCAAACACGCCCCAAACGCCGATCACGAACAGAATTATTGTAAGGATTCCGCAACCTCCCACCGACATCACCGCCTTAAAACTTGACTGCTCGGTGGGGGCATCATGGTTTAGTTCCACGGTTCGTCCGCGGCGCGCGCTGGTTTCCGCTGTTTCGGCGATTTCCAGGTCGCGACAAGCCGCGGTCCAGCCATAGATCAGTGTTTGATCCGCTTGGGCAAGTTCCAGTTGGCGAGTCACGTCGGCAGACAGTTGAGAGCGTGTGCCGCTAATAGATTTCGAGTTCGCATTAATCTCCAGTCGCGGATCCGTGCCGGAGGACCAGTGCAGGATCGCGCGGCCGCGATCGCCGACCAACGTGTATCGTGATTCAATAAGGCTGTCGGCGGGATTCAGCGACCATTGAACCAGGGTCCCGGATGGGCCCGAAAGTGTGACTGACAGTGGCCGGGTTTTCCCCGGAGATGCCATACCCGCCATGGCACTAACGCGATTCAGTTCGCCAACGACTAATCGGGCAATCGCGGCATCACGAGCCATAAAAACCTGAGCTACTTCGCTCGTCCGTTGTGCGGCAAATCGCTCGATTACGAGTTGATCGACAGTGCCGATTTCTGAGGCGGAACCTTGTCCGCGTAGTCGCGCCAATTCAGAGATCGCCGGATGGAACAGTTCCGGAAAGAAGGGGACAAGAGGCGTGCCGACATCGGCGCGAATCATTTCTAATTCATAGGCCAAGATGGACTCGCAGCACGGATGCGTAACGATGAGTGGGATCTCGGCTTGGAGCAATACTCGAAGCTGATCATGACGTGCCTCCAGCGGCACTTTTCTAGACACAATTACCCAATCGGCCAGATTAGGCTCCAACAACCGATCCCACTCTCGGAGTTTCGGGATGTTCTCGAGAACCTGCGGTACAGGATGCTGAGCCTCTTCTCCTTCACAAATCGCAGTAAATTTATGTTCAGGGAATGTTAGAAGAGCATTAACCAAATGGTGGGCATCGGAATCAAATCCAAGAAACGCAAATCTCATGGTGCTATTCTAACTTTCAGCCGCGGGATTGGCCTAGGTGTTCAACGAGGACTTGTCGAACCGCATCTGTCCAAGGCCATTTCTGTAGTTCGGCTACAGCGTCTTAACATTCAGTTGTTGAACCACGAAAAATACGAAACAAACGAAAAGTCAGGCGACAACGGAGAGTGGCACTCTTTTCGTATCGTACTTATAGTGACATACGAGGGCGCTCGTGAACCTGCTATTGCGTTTTTACGATCCGATCGAGGGGTCGATCTCCGTCAACGGCATCGACGTGCGACAGGTACGCCATCGCGAGCTGCGCGATCGGGTCGGCAT
>JANNPR010000075.1:0-2276 GCA_031400345.1 Planctomycetota bacterium
ACGTCAAACAATCCCATCCTCGGCCGAGCAACAAGCGTGTTACTCCATCGGCGGAAAAACGAGGCCGAAATAGACCGCGGCTTCGTTTGGGAGGGCTGCGGCACACAACGTGCAACCACACGCGGGAAAGAGATTGTGACATGGCTTTAATTCCGGTTGTCTGAATCAAACAAGTGACGTGTCTCTGCTTTCAGGGTGGGTCGTAAATTGCGCCTACGACCCGAATACCGTTAATTACACGCATTCCCACGAATTGCCGCGATCCCCAGACTCGAACCCATTCTGCGGATTATTTCGGCCTCGTTTCCGTGCCGATTGTCAACGACGTCCAATCTCTCGGCCGAGGGAAACGCGGCACCATAACCCAGGCCGGCGTCCGCGGCTGAGACCGCGACTTTGCCTGGGCTGGGTGATCTGCTGGGGCTTCGCCCCGAATACACTGGAGCCGGGAAACGGAACAAAAACAAACTCGGGCCGAATGCATTTTGTGATCTTGACTCGCACAAACTGCAAAGGCCATGCCCATCCTACGAGTTTTTCATCGATTCAAGCGGCGCGCACTCCGTTCCCGTGGGTGACAGGACACCCTATGAAGCCAATGCTAAAGCCGTCTGCTGCGAAGTAGATACGGGACCCATGTCCCCGAATGGTCCGTGTGCCTATCGCATTTTCAAAAGCATTCGAATCAGCTCGCGCAGCAGTGTTTCGTATCGTTGGTTGTCTGGCTGCATCCGTGCACACGTCAGGGCCTGTTCCTTGGCCCGATCGATTTGACCATCGCTTTGTAAAAGTAGCGCTAATTCGTATCGCCAATCTGTATTTTGTGGGCTTTTTTCAACGGCTCGGACGTAGTGCGATATAGCCGCCGTGGTATCGCTTTCAAGGGCGGCAAGAACGCCCAATAGATACGCTTCATCTGTGTCCGAAACCAATCCCTCGTCCAGCATCGCTCGCACGCGGGTTATCAGTAAGTCTCTCACAGGTTTATCAAATTCACTCGTAAACTGGTCGCGGGCTGCTTGAACAAGTAGCTTTGGGTCGTCTGGCAGGATGACACCCACGCGGGCCAGCATTTTCGGCTCCTGCTGGGCATACCTGAGCAGCGGAATTAAGCTCGCGGGCGATTGCGATAATGCTTCTCGCCAGTCATCGAGGCCTCGGTCCATTTCGCCTCGTTGAATTTCGATCAGGCCCAACTCGAGTAGCATGTTTGGGTCGGCATTGGTTCGTTCCCGAGCCGCAGATAGCAACGCGCCTTCACAGGGAACAGTTGATAAAACGCGACTGAGCTCGGCCGCCAATAAATAGGGACCACCATGCACGGCACCGTGACGCGATGCGGCGATGAGACACCTCATCGCGGCTGCCAAGTTGGTTTGAACCTCGGGCGAACCGCGAAAATTCTCCCACTCGATAGACCGTTCCTGTCTCTGCAATTCGCCCGCAAAATGATGAAGGTAGATGGGGGACGTGAACTGCCACAGTTCCGCGTCGGGTTGTTTCGATTGCTGACGCAGTTGTTCCAATGCCTGCTGCCGATAGCGCTGCACCCAGAGTTCACCCAGTTGAAGTTGACCCTCGACATCGTCCGAACGTGCTCCAACGACGGGGGCCAAGCCTTCGATCAACGTTGTCAGTCGTTCTGCGGTTGCATTGGGCGTGAGATCTTCCGTCTCAATCGCATCGATCGCAGCAGTCAGCGCCGCATCCGTACGTAGCTCGCCCGCTGCCCAGACTGCGGCGACGAATAGCAAGGTCGCCAAGGCCGCCGTCAACGGTCGGCCGTAAGGTAGTGTCAATCCTAAGTATCTGTGCAAACGAGGACAACTCCGCTCCGAACGGTGCCTCGATCTTCGTAACCGAACAGCCTGACCGACCACCGAGCCGCAAAGCAAGGCAAACAACGTCGAATTCGCAGGCAGATATAAGGCGAAGTCGAACATCGAATGGATCGCTTGACTCACCAGTGCGAACGTCCCGGCAATGCCACTCATGAAGGCGACGGAGTTGCTTGGCTCCTGAAGTAAGCGACTGCAGGCACTAGCCACCAGCGCCATCGCAGCAAGCATCAGTATTAAGCCCGCGAATCCGCCCTCGACAAGGGCTTCTATATATTGGTTTTCCGCGTGCTTGAACCAGACGTGGCTAGGCTTGGCTTCGTACAGGGAATAAGTATATCGATAGGTTCCCAAACCGCTTCCCGATCGCCAAAAGTCCGAGGCCGTCATCAGCCCATCACGCCAATGTACAAACCGCCCTTCTTGTGCAATTGCCTC
>JANNPR010000131.1:0-16967 GCA_031400345.1 Planctomycetota bacterium
CACGATGAGCGAGCGGCTTGGGACTCAAATCTATGACGCAATCGCAAACGCGATCCCAGATTCTTTAATGCGAAGGCTGCCCGTCTAGACTTGAAAATTTAAAACGGTCAACGGATGTCCAGTCTATTTGTTTCGTACTTGACCGAACGACTGGTTTGTAAAGGAACGACTGTGGTAAATGTCGGGCCCCGTGGAGTACAAGTAAATGGCGTCAAAATTTACACAATTCGTTACCGCTCGCATGCGAAGACGAGCATGGGAAATCCTCAAGGCTCAGTTTGCGAAATCAGGTGAAGGTTGGCCGTACGCTTCGGGTTCGAAGTCGAATGCCAAAGTCGGCATGGGAACAAAATTTGTTGACTATTTTCAGTTACTCCGGGAATTGCCTGCGGGTCTCCCAGTTGTCGGCGCAACGGTTCCTTCGCAAGATGATCTCAAGCGGTGGGTTAAATCATTTGAAAAGGTACTAGCAGATAATCCCGGCGCTTCCCTCGCAGCCGCATTCGTTTTGGGAAGCAGTTTTGGGTGGTGGGTGAAGCGCCGCTGACAATTTCGCTACTGCCGGTCGCAGTAAACGCGTTAGTAATCTTTATCAACCTATACCAAGCAATTGAACACGGTGAGGAACTAAACTATGCCGCGCGAAGACCTTCGATATTTAGCTGAGCCAACACATTCGAAAATCACTGACATACAACCATTGGACGACCTATTACAATACGTCCGAGAGTATTCCAAAGAGCGACCTGAAACGTTTGCCTTAATATGCCTCGGGGTCGGTTTCGTTCTAGGATGGAAGTTGAAACCGTGGTAAATGTCAACTTGGTGTGCGCCTGCCTACGGAATTTTGAGCTGTTTATCGAACCAGTCCACAATTGTGGGCATATCTTGATCGATGTTTTGCCAGCCGTGGTCGGCACCTTTTTTGATGACAAATTGCACCGGAACGTTTAGCTCCTTAAGCTTGGCGATGATGATTTCGGCCTGTTGTATTGGCACCAGGACGTCCTTATCGCCATGTATTATTAGCGTCGGTGCGTCGTCGGCACTTACGTGATTGACAGGTGAAATCTTCCGTCCGATTTCGTTGATTCTATTCTCATCCGTGATTGCTACGAAAGTCTTGCCATTCATGGGTAGAAGTTCGTGAAAATCGAATGGTGCCTTGAAGTTCTTTAGGACGCCCCGGCCAATTGCGTTTTCACCTGGCGTTCCGTAGTTTAAAAAATCCGTGGGCGGGAAGAAACAAGCCACGGCTTGAACTCGGCTGGACGCGCGATCAACAGGATCAATTGCCTTTGGATCCCCGTGATCGCCAGCAGTTCCCTGCATTAAAGACAGATGCCCGCCAGCGGAACCTCCCGTAATCCCGATACGTTCCGGATCGACCTTGTAATGGACAGCGTTGTGCCGGATAAAGCGAACGGCTCGATGCATGTCTTCGAGTATTTCGGGGATAGTGAATTTGGGTTGGCTGCCGTGGGTCACCGCGAACACGGTGTAGCCACGCTTTATAAGCTCATTGATTGGAGCAAACGGGAATTTAGGATCTACAATCGCGTGGGACGAGACCCAACCACCGCTGACGACCCAGATTACGGCGGCACGATTGGCATTTTCCCGTGGCGAAAAAATGTCCATGGTTAAAGCCATTCCATATTTGCGTCCGTAAATAACATCCCGAGTGCGTGTCATCGGAAGCTCATCGGCTGCTTGAGTGTTCCTAGCACCGAGACAGGCTAAAACTAAGACAGCAAAACAGATGACGCGAGACAACGGCATGGCGTGGTTCCCTACGTGTTTTCGAGTATTGTTTTCTTAATTCACGGAACTAATACCGCGTTAATTAGGTCCGCGGTGCCCATTTGTAACTCGACCATCTGACGATAACGGCTGCTTTGCCCCATTAGTTCGTGGTGCGTGCCGGTTTCGATGATATGGCCTTGCTCCAACACGACGATCTTATGGGCGCGGGATATCGTGCTCAAGCGGTGTGCAATCACGAACGATGTGCGACCCTGCATCAGTCGCTCTAGGCTGTGATGAATCAGACGCTCGCTTTCGCTATCAAGATTGCTGGTGGCCTCATCCAGAATCAAAATGCGCGGATCCGCCAGCAAAGCGCGGGCGATCGCCAAGCGCTGACGTTGGCCGCCACTCAGTCGGACTCCACGTTCGCCGATCAAGGTGTCGTAGGCACTTGGCAGATTACGAATAAAGTCATCAGCATTGGCTGCCACAGCGGCCTGCATAATCTGTGTTTGGCTGGCGTTGCGCACGGCGTATCCAATGTTCTCGCCAATCGTTCCATCGAAAAGGAATACATCCTGTTCGACGATCCCCAGCAAGCTGCGATACGACTCGACTGGTAGGTCCCTCAAATCGTGACCGTCAAGTAGAATGCTTCCCAATATGGGATCGTAAAATCTCGCCACTAGATTACAAAGTGTCGTCTTGCCGGCTCCACTACGACCTACCAAAGCCACCATCGTTCCTGGCTGTACTTCCAAATTGATGTCTTGCAGAACCAGCTGCTTCGATCCGGGGTACTGAAAACTGACGTCACGAAACACAATCTGGCCCTGGACGCCGTTCGTATCCAGCGTAACTGTTGGCGGTGTGTGCGAAGTCTCTAATGGCTCGCCAAGTAAATCGAGCACCCGGTCCAGTCCGGCCAAATTGTTTTGAAATGTGGTGGCACTGTTGGCGAGTGTGGCCAGCGGCCCAAGCAGCATCGTGAGGTAAACAAGAAACATGGTTACATCACCGATTGTGAGCTCTCCTTCGAGCACTCGTGCCCCGCCATAAATCAGTAAACCGATTGAAGCTAGAGGAATTAAGACCTCCCAAATCAACTCGATAACTCGTGTCCACCACCACACGAATAGCTGTTGGCGGACCATCAAGTGATTGCCACTGACGAACCGGTTGGTTTCACTTCGTTCGCGACCATAAGTGCGCACGACCCGCATTCCACCGAACGCTTCGGTAGTCTGGCCATCGATATCTTGCCGCTGCGACCGAATATCCCGGTAGAGAGGCCGGATGCGATTGATCCAAGTCCGATGCGTCAGGTATACGGCTGGTAGTAACAGCATTCCGCCTAGCATCATTTGCCAATCAACCCAAATCAGCACAACTAGGCTGCCGACCAATTGAATGATTGCCCGCCACGGGTTGTAGAGCATACTGAAGACTAGCTCGGAGATGCCACCTGCATCATCCCGCAGAAGGCTGGTCGCTCCCCCAGACTTCAATTGGTACACGCGGTGCAATGGTAGACGAAGCGTGTGTGCAAATACTCTGCTTCGAATCATTACCTGAAGGCGGTTGACTGCTTTCGTGGCGTACCAGCGGCCACTTAAGTGAATCGCAGTGGCCAATAACGACACAATTGCTACGCCAACACCGATCCAACAGAGCAACTGAAATCGGTCCGTTGGGAGACCATACTGGTCGCTCCACCACCCCGGCAGCGGTCGATTTGTGAGCACATGATCCACCACCAACTTGGTAGCTAGCGGAGGCGCCAGTCGCAGAATCGTAGCCACCGTCAGCGTGCCGAGTGCGAAACTGATCGACCATTTATGGTCTCGGAGCAAGGCCAGGAACTCCCGCAGCAAGCGGCCAAATGATCTGGCTTTCTTCTGCGGAGACTTATCGGTGGATTGGGACTCGCCGTCACGACCGTCGCCGCGCCTGTGTTGGACGAAGCGGCGATAATCGGAATAACGGCGACTACTATTTCTAACAACCATGTGGGATCCAGCGTTATTATCTTCAAGGCTAACCAAGACACTCGCTTCATCATCGGCCAAAGCATTCGTCGGACGCAAGGATGGGGTGCGCGTGTTGACAAGAGACTGCCACCAGGTCCCGTATCGTTCCGTTGCACGTTCGGAGAGACACGGTTAAATTCAATGCCTCGAACTTTATTGATCGATTGAAAATAGGGCACCGGACCAGGGATGACCGCGATGCCGCCCGCGACGCTCTAACGCAAATTGATACCGTGGGACCGGAGGCAATTCCCGTCTTGGTCAAAGCCTTGAAATCCGACGAAGGTAGGACTTCTTGCAATTAACGAAGCGATTCGTCATGAATTGCCTTGACCTCGAACTGCTTGACCAAGAACAAATCACTCAAATTGAAGACCTGCTGGGCGTAAACGTTCGGGCGCACAAATTGTCCGACTCCAGTTAACACGTTGCACCGTAGCCGCGGGCCGCGCGGTATTTGAAAACAATGTTGCTCGCCGAGGCCCGGTGAACGTGAGCGATAGCTGCTGAAACGCGCCACTCGGAGTTTTCCTTTGCGGGAGGAGAAATCGCCCCAAACTTGGCTCGCACGTGTCCAAGACCAATTCATCTGGCTGCTGATTGCTTCGTATCTGCTTGCCGCCTTATGGCCGTCATGGGGCCTGGCACTGAAGGAACTTAAGCTATCGCGAATTGGTCCATTAGGGACCGAGCTTACTTTTTTTTCCGTGCTTCTTAGCTGGTTGTTGTTCAACGCCGGTCTGGGTTTGTCCTTGGAAGAAATTCAAGCGGTTGCGGAACGACCGCGGCTACTGTTTTTCGGTCTAGCGGCAAATGTGCTGATACCCGTGCTCTACATCGGCGTCGTATCGGTGACCGTGTTCCCTTGGCTACCTTCGGATAAGAGGGAGATCCTTCTGGCCGGATTGGCGGTGATCGCTGCCGTCCCAATAGCTAGTTCGTCAACCGCCTGGTGCCAGAATGCCAACGGGAACCTAGCACTAGGACTAGCCTTGGTGCTCTTCTCGACACTTTTTAGCCCACTGACGACACCATTGACATTGGAACTGGCTGGTCAATGGGCGCCGGAATTCACGGCCAGTGGCCTGCAGGCACTTTCGACAAAACACGCGTTTGGATTCTTGTTATGTTTTGTACTTTTCCCCGCGTTGGCAGGCCTCATCGTCCGCCGAGCCGTAGGCGCGTCCCGAGTGCAATCAACCGGCCCCGCGCTTAAAGTTATCAATTTGGTCAGTCTGTTACTGCTGAATTACTCGAACGCGTCGATTTCGTTACCGCAGGTTATTGCCCGACCCGATGGCGGGTTCTTGTTGCTGATTGTGATCGTGACGGGATTCATGTGCGGAACCGCATTCGGAGGTGGATGGCTGATCGCTCGATTACTAAAGGCGGACGCCGGGCAACGCACGGCGCTGTTATTCAGCTTAGGCATGAACAACAATGGCGTAGGACTGGTACTAGCATCCCTGGCGTCAGCCACCGACTCGAGGGTACTGCTGCCGATTATCTTGTACAACCTGTGGCAACATCTTATCGCCGGTGTGATCGATCGCTGGCTGGTTGGGCATTAGTGGCAGGGTGTCGTGGACATAAGCGTCGGAAAATGTAGTGGTGCGTGCAGTTGATAATGTACCACTGACCCACCTTTTTAGTCGGACTACTACGGCTTTGCGCTGCCCGAGTCGGGAGTTTTCGGTGTCGCGGCCGGTGGCCCGACCTGCAGTGGCGCCTCTTGCACGATCACTACCCAACCTGTATCCCGGACCTCGAGCGGTCGTGTCTCAATCCGGACGGGCTCGAACGCGGCTGTGACAGGAGGACTACCCTCCGGCGCCAGTGGGTCGTAATAATTGATGTCGATGCTCCCGTCTAGATCGAGCGGCGGCAGGACGTTACTCGAGGATTCTTGAGCCGCGAGTTCTTGCTCTCGAGTTCGTAACTGGCGAAGGCGACGTAGTCTCTCGACAAGCTCAGGAGGAACTCGGAAGAGTGCCGCATTCCCGCTCGCAAGGCGACGCCGATGTGATTCGTGCAAATTGCGATGGTGCAAGATCAACCCGTTTCTTACCGACCCTTCAGCTTGATCATCGCGGGTATCCACCAGCACGGCAATTTGTCCCGCATTCAATCCCGTTTGCAATTCGCGAAATGCGCCTAACTCGACAGACATCCCCAACACTCCCAAACCATCTCGTTGTCGATCGTTGTTTTTCCAGACGGGGACGGAACAGGCTACTTTGAGGCTACCGCTACCGGCGCTCAAGTACACGGTAGAAAGCGTCACACCGTCGATCGGTCTAGCCCCTTTTTTCCGTGCCTCATCCCGCAGGTTCAAGTTGCCATGAAAGTACGTACGGTCTGAAAAATCGACAAAAATGGTGTTGGCTTTAAAAGGATCGCGACCCATTTGCAGCCCCCTTGCATCCGTCAGGAACCAGCTCTCCGATTCGATCGAATGGGACGCTCGGCGAGTCTCAAGCCATTTTTGCAAGGCGAGCTGCTCGGGCGAGCCAAGTGACTTGTCCTGAATTTCCAGGATCAGAGGATGCAGCTGAGGGTCAGCGGACTCCTGGGTTAAAATGCGCCACCGCACATCGATCTCGTTGGCCACCGCTTTGGCGGCAAAGCGGGCGGCCAAACGCATACCGGTCTGTTGCGCTTGCACGGCTTTCTGACGGGCTATTTCGGTTTCTTTCTGGGCCACCTCTGCATCAATGCGTGCCTGGGTTTCTCGAGCCGCTGTCTTGCTTAGATCCAATGCCGAGACAACGGTGACGAGCAGCACCAGCGCCGCCGCCATCAGTCCCGAAATGACCCAATTGCGATTCCTACGCCCCCAGCGAACCAAGCGTTCCGACAGGGGCTCGTCATAAACGGAAACGGCTTCATCCGACAACCAAGCCTGGAGGTCCTCCGACAATTCGTGGGCACTCGCGTAGCGTTGGGCCGGATTGGTCGCCATAGCCTTTAGGCAGATCGCCTCGAGCGCGCCGGGCACATCCGGGTACACTTGGGACGGCGGCGGAAAATCACCCCAGCGGATCTTATCCATCTGAAGAGTCTCTCCGGCGCCCTGATGCGGCGACTTGTTGGTGAGCACGCGATACAACGTAGCTCCCAAACTGTAAATATCGGTGGCCGGTGTGATCGGTCCGCCGTGGCCAGGAAGCTGTTCTGGACTCATGTAACCAATCGTTCCGCCGCCGCCGCCCGACGATTTTCCAGAATCTCCACTGTTCGGCAGGAGCATGGTCTTCTCACCACTCGCCTTGGCGCGATCGTCACGCTCCACCGTTATGGCGAGACCCCAATCAACCAGCAGTGTTTCACCGTACTTACCTAGCATGATATTGTCGGGCTTGATATCGCGGTGTACGACGCCGCGGTTGTGCGCGTACGCGACCGTGTTACAGACCGCCACCAGCTCGTTGAGTAAACGATGCAATTCCCGCCGCGGTAATCCTTTCTTGTGCGATTGATCAATCGCGTCGCGAAAATGCACACCTTCGATGAACCGCATGGCGTAGAACGGTCGCTTGTCGAAACTCTCACCGATCCCGTAAACCGGAACGACTCCCGGGTGATCTAAGCGACTAGTGATCTCGGCTTCCAATAAGAACAAGTCGACATAGTCGTCATTTTTGCCATGCCGCTCCTGAAGAAATTTTAACGCAACTTCGCGCCGCAGTGATTCGTCGCTGGCCCGATAGACCTCTCCGAGTCCACCAGCGGCATGGAACTGCAGATTAGTGAAGCGAGCTGACGTCGTTGCAGAAGATACCGGCGGCTCAACGCCCTGCACGTGCGTATGACCCGATGGACGTTCGGTGCCAACCTTGGAAAACACGCCCTTCACGGTGTCCGAATACTGGGGAAATCGCGTTTGGTATTCCGAGTCAGTGGGGTGTTCGCCAGCACGACGTCGATAGCTAACTTCAAGGCTTAACAAGTCACGAAAGACCGTTTCACGAATCGGTCCGGTGAGACCCTCCAGATAATTCTCTAAATTCGGTTTGGAACCCTGTTGCCATGCTGCCTCGAATTGGCGACAGATCTCGTCAATGCGGCCTGCGGATCCCATCTGTACCCCACCCAGTTTCGGATCAATGTTCATGACAAACCTTGCAGCGAACTCGCCGATTCTTAATCCATCGCCCAACGACAAGGGTGCGAGTCAAATTGTAATGCCATCATCAGTATAACGTGATGCCAGGGTGGCCCCACAACAACCAAGATTCTTCGTCTTACCCAAACACACGCTAGCACGATTGCCTAATCTTTAAATCGTGTCCAGTCGCGATAATCATTACAGCCTCTACTTTGCGCTGGGCGATACACACCCAGCGGATGTTATGGCCAGCATTCCAGCCCGTTAGAGTTCCCCATGTTCGCTTGGACTAGATCCTTGCCGGTCGGCATTTTCTTAGCGCTGTGGGGAGGCTGCGCCTGCCGACAACATTGCCAGTCAGTAGGTACCTACACTGGCAAATCGGAACAGCAGTTCGAATGTCGGCGAATCGAACCCCAGGCGATCGTGGCAGATATCTCGCGCGTTCCTGCGGACCTAAAGCCGGAGAAAGAACCGGCATACTGCGTATTGTCTGAAATGGAAGCACAGTGTTTAGCCGTGAGAAACTCCAACCTTGCCAATTTGCTAGCGAAGGAGGCAGAAGCCGTACGCCAACAGAGTAGCGACCGCAGTGGGTCTAACCTTGCAAGTGAGCTGTTATGCCTCGCCTCCAGACATAGACGAAACGTTGACGCGTCCGCTGCGCTACAAGTACTTTTGAAACTGGTCGAAGCGGAGGGCGGCTCCCAGAACCTGAACCTTCGCTTGGACGAAGTCCAGGGTATGGAGGCCACCGTTAAGAGTTTGGAAGCCGCTGGGCTGCTATCCCCCGTTTCGGATACCGAACTATCAGGCCAACGACTGGACTTGCTTCATCGCCAAGTCGAACTGCAAAACACCATCAAGCGACTAAACCACGAATTGGCCTTACTGATCGGAACACCGTTACCTCCCGATACGCGCTATTGGCCGGAGGTTGAGCTAAAGATCGACCCTGATCTGCCGGATAGGGACGAGGCAGTGGCCGCGGCAGTCAGCATGAGGTCCGATCTAGCAGCTTGGAATATGGCGACCCAAGCCGACAGCGGGGACAGTCTGCCGGCAGTCCGTATGCTGCTGCAATCGGTCGGAACAGGACTGGGAAATGCAAATACCCCGAACCGTTTGGCGTTGCTCTTCCGCAACCTATCCCAGCATGGTGAGTCGCAAGTACGCTCGGAACAATTGTCGCTCGGTCTCACCGATACCCGATACGCAGCCAGGGATCAGACACTTCAAGCGATTGATCTTATGCAAACACGGCTGTCGCAGATTGGATTGACTCGCCAGCGACTAGAACTTGCCCTGACTCGTCTCAAGTCCGGCGAACAACAGCAGCAGCTGACCGCCGCGCCGCTGAATACTCGAAAGCTAAAACTGGACGTCCTGGCGATCGAACAGGACCTGTTGCACGATGTCATCGAATGGAAAATAGCGACCGTAAAGCTCAAGGAAGCGCAGGGCTTATTAGAAATTGAGTGCTGCTCGGGCGGTTAGACTATGTCTTGCGACATCGTTGTAGTAGGCACACTCCCTGTGCCGGCGACCAACGGCACACGGAGTGTGCCTACTACAACGGGCCACCCAGGTTCAAATATTGGCGCTCGAATAAAGCTTTTTGTAACTCTTCCCTAAACGAGGCGCCTGATTCAATGGCGCGATGGAAATCATCTTTTCCGAGCACATATAACAGCGTGGTTTTGTTCGTGCGCACAATGTCATTGGATGCGTTGCCGATTAGCAACGCTTCTTCGCCATAACTGTCTCCCTCGCGCAGAATCTTTTTCACCTGTCTATCGCTGCCGTCGACAATTTCCATTTCCCCGCGGCGGATCAGGTAGAATTTGTCGGCCGGCTTGCCCGGCCCAACAATCTCGTCCCCCGCCAGGTGTTGTTCAGCCCACATCTTATCGGCGACGGATGCCAGCGTAGCAGGCGTCAGCCCGGCAAAGGCAGAAAGCTTTTGGACGAATTCGCAAATCGTGGCAGACTCACGGACCACCACATCTGATTTGATACGTCCATCCACCATGTTCACAATGCGATCGGCAACATCCAAAATCCGATTGTCATGCGTGACCATCAGGATGGTGACCTTTTGTTTTTGTGCCACTTCTTGGAACAGCGTCACAACCTCACGTCCGGATTTTTCATCTAGGGCGGCGGTCGGTTCATCTGCTAAGACAATTTTAGGGCTATGCGCTAGTCCCCTGGCGATCGCGACTCGTTGTTTTTGACCGCCCGACAGCGAATTGGGTTTGTAGTGCAGGCGATTTCCCAATCCCAGTCGCTCGAGCAGTTCGGTGCCTCGCCGGTTCATCTCTACTGGAGAATGGTCGAATAGTTCCATGGCCATCCTGACGTTCTGTATCGCCGTTAGTGACTCAAACAGGTTGTGAGCTTGAAAAATGAAGCCGATGTTCAAACGGGTTTCGATGAGCTCTTGAGGCGACGCGCCAAACAGTTCGCGACCCAATACTCTCAGAGTACCTTGTTGCACGGTGCGCAGCGTACCGATTAGCGTCAGCAGTGTTGTTTTGCCGGAGCCCGAGGGGCCCGTCATAATCACCATTTCACCTTCGTAAACGTCCAGGTTGTTGTCGAATAGAACCTGCTTACGGGTTTCACCTTCACCGAAAGAGTGCTGCAAGTTTCGAATACGAATGGAGCGCAGCCTCGATTCGCCGGGCTGGTTCCACATCGTATTCTTGGTCGCTTGGTGTTCGAATTCGTCCGTCATCGGGTCACACGTGTAGAGGTAAGGCAGTCATTCAAAACAAGTCCGCCGGGTCCATAGCAATGAGCTTCCGCAAAGCGAGTAGTCCCGAAATTCCGCACATAAGCATCGTCACACCAAACACCAATACGATTACGGGAATCGTAAGCTGCATCGTGAGCCCAGTGACGGCGGACAGAGCCAGGTAGCAAACATAACCAAACGCCAAACCGGGAAGGAACCCCATCACCGATAGATATATCGATTGGGTCAATATCAGCTGATAAAAGTAGGTCTTCGTGTAGCCCATCGCCTTTAGGGTAGCAAACTCGGACATATGGTCAGCGATATCGGTGTAGATAATTTGATAGCAGATGATGACACCGACCACGAAACCCATATAAACACCTACGAGAAAGATGTAGCCGACGGGTGCGCTGGTACGCCAGAAAGTCATCTCCCGCTCGATCAGCTGCTGTTTGGTGACCACGTCCACATCGTCGGGAAGAGCGAGTTGCAGAGTTTGCTGTATGTCTACCGGATTGGTCCCTTGGTCTAACTTTACAATGGCCAAATCAACCACGCTCAACGGATCACCTCCCGGAACGCGTTCGGGAAAGTAATCGGCAAAATTTGCGGCGGTCATTATCAGATTGCCATTCGTGGCGAAGTCCACTCCTAAGCGAAATTGTCCCGCCAGACGAATGCGTTTTCGCGATAGCTCACCCCGATAGGAGCGTACGTCTTCCAAGCGGGAAGGGATGCGATATCTTTTCCGGCTCGCAACATCGACTAGCGCTGTGCCCGGGTACCTCAGTTCCGGCGATTGTTCTGCCAGGCCTCGTAGATCGAACACTTGTTGATCCGCATGGAAGGCGAGTACTCGTATGGGATGGCTGCGGGAATTGCCATGACGCAGAATGCCGCGAGTCTCGATATAGACAGGGTAGATCGAGCGGATACCGGGATGCCCCTCTGCCTGTTGTAGGCGGCGAAGGCTGAATCGTTCATTCACTGGCAAGGCGTATTTAGCTGAGCTGAGAATAATCAGGTCGCCGTTCAACTTGCGAATAATTTGAACGGTACTTTCAAGCAGTGCGTTTAAGAACCCAAGTTGCATGAAGATTAGAAATACGGCAAAGCTGACGCCTGACACCGCCACCAAGAATCGGCGCAAGTCGTGCGTGAGATTGTTCCAGGCTAAGGGCGTACGAGTTTTCATATGAAGGTACACCAACCCGAAGCGCCTGCGAGGCAGTTCTGGTGGATCTCGCTAACGCTTCGGGTTGGTATGCGGCATAACTTCTTCTACGGGTCTACTTAAAATAAATTGGCCGGCTCTGCCTTGAACGCTTTTCGCAATGCGGCCAGTCCGGAACCAACGCACATCATCACCGAGAGTAGGAATACGGTTGCGATATTGACCGCCGTCATTCGGATGGGGATCTGGGCGCCGGCTGCCGTAACCGCGTACAGCACGCGAGAGGTGACAATGCCGACAACGAACCCGGCGATCGCCAGCAGAATCGCTTGCTCCAAGATGATAAAACCTAGGTCGCGGTTGCTGTAACCCATGGCTTTTAGGGTGGCGTATTCTGACAGCAAACTTGCCACATCACCTGCCAACACTTGGTATACGATGGCCGCGCCTACGATTAAGGACATGATCACTCCAGTCTGAAAGATCAGCCCGTAGTTGGTTTCATATACCCAATAAGTGAGCTCCGCGTTATGCACTTCGGAGCGGCTTCTAACGTCAACATCATTTTCCAAGCTGGCTTTCAGTTTTCTGACCGCCTGCTGAACGTCTTCGTTCTTCGCGACCTTAATCAGTCCGAGGGATATATCATCGTGAGGGAAACCGATGGCAATATCTCGGAAACCGCGTTCTCCGACAATTGCCGCTCCGCTCGACGCAAGCCCCGCTCCCAAGGTGTACACTCCGCTGATGCGTGTCTTATGACCATTGACTTCCACGACTACTCCCACGTCTTGTGGGCCGAATTCGCTACCATTGCTCGGGCCATATTCGCTACGCGACTTGGTGTCGATCAGCAGGTCATCAGAACGCTTGATCAAACTTCGGACACGATTTTGAATGTCCGCATCACGAAATGCCGGAGAGGAAGGAATCACACCAAAACATAATATCGCACGGCGTTGGCCGTTTTTTGGATTGCGCCAAGGGCCCGGCGTAACCCAAAATGGAGTGACCGATTCCACCCCGTTGATGGCACTCGCTTGAGTTAGCCGAGCTCGCGGGAAGGTCCTTGCTTCGGAGAGAAATAAGTAGTCCTTGGACCGAATGCAAATGTCGAAATCCAAGACGTCATAGATGACTGTGGCGCTCGCCTTGACGGCTTCCAGGAATCCAAGTTGCATGAACATCAACACGATGGCGAATGCCACACCGGTGACAGCGACCGAGGTCTTGATCTTATTATGCAACAAGTTGTGCAAGGCCAGACGAGTTCTCATAGCCCACAACTTGGTGCGTTTATTTCGGCTGTTCGGCCAACGGAAATTCAACTTCGACCTGCAGACCAATCAAAGCTGTACGCCGGTCACTACTGTTGGCATGAATCAGTTGCGCAGCTCGGTTCGAATCGATCAGTACGATAGCTTTTGCCACATTGCGATCGACCGACTGACGGGGATCGACGGTCCGCAGCGTGGATCGAGTCACTACGTTTCCAATGCGATCCACTTTTCCGGGCAGGGTCGCATCGTTGAAGGCTCGTGAACTCACGATCGCGTCTTGCCCAGTATTTAATCGAGCCACGTCTCCAACCTCAATCTCGGCGACACAAACAATGTGGTTGACGTCGGCCAGTTGCAGGAGCGGCTGTTGCGATACCACTTCCCCGGGATGTGCCATGACGTTTAGCACAACTCCCGCAGAAGGCGCGGTAATTTGAGTTTGCGTGAGCTTAAGCTCCGCTAGGGCAGTTCGCTTCCGTAGCGATTCGAGCCCCGTGCCTTTTTCGGCAATTGACAATGCCAGTTCGCTCGCCTTCAGTTCGGCAGCCGCGGTCTGCTGTTGGAAATTCAAACTCTGCTCAAGTCGCTTCGAGGCGATCCGTGACGCCTCATGCTCAGCGCGAGCCCCTTCAAGCAAAACTTGTTGATGTTCAACTTGTTGTCTTGAGGCCAATGCCTCCGGCAATGCCCGTAGCGCCTGAAGATTCTCCAGGTCTTTTTCCGCTTGCACCATCTTCAAGATGACGACGGCTATGCGAGATCGTTGGGCATCGAGTTCTAACTGCCGCCCCTCACTAGCCTGCTGTACGCCTAGCTGGGCGGTCTTAACACGCTCCTTCGCCAGCTCGATCTCGGCTTGCTGCTTCTCTTCAGCTTCGGATTGAAGGGCGCGGGCCACTTGTAATTCTGTCTCGACGGCCGCGGCATCAAGTTCGATCAGCACGTCACCGGGTTTGACGGCTTGACCTTCTTCGACGTTTACTTTCTTGATGTGATGTCCCACCAGTGCGCCACTAAGTACGATGATGCTATCCCGGGGCTCGAGAGTCCCTAAAGCGATGATGGACCGTTGTGGTGTTGGAGCGGAAGCAACGTCAGCGTCACTTTCGGCTCGCTGCGACCAAGGAGATGGGACCACCCTCAGCCAAACTAGAGTTCCCAATACGCCTAACGCTGATCCGAGGATCAAAATCGGCAGAGTCCGCAACATAATTCGAATGCTGTTCACGAATGGTGTTCACGTTGGTTCGGCATTTCATCATGCTTGCCCCAGGAAACTTAGTCAACCAGTCGTTTCACTGGTCCGACGCTGGTGTTCCAAGGTCGGCGAAGCCGTCGCCTGCGGCTCAGGGTTAAACGATAGAGCTAGAACACCGAGGTCCACCGCACGCCCAGCACGTCCGCGTCAGACCCGTCGTTTAGCATCCAATGCTCGTGGTTAAGCAACAGCACACTTCCCTCCGAAAACGTGATGCCGAGTCCATATGTGAACCGTTTCGCGGTTGAATCGCCGAAGAAAGAGTGCCTATGTTCGAGCGTATCGTAGCGAGTTAAGAATCCGACATTGGGATGCTGCAACAGTCGAACCTCACTCTCGACGACGATTCCATCTGTCTGATTCTCTGCACCAGCAACGAAGATCGAGTCGTCGCGACGCATGGCGTATTCGAAATACAGTCGGAAGTGGTCCTGGAAACGCCACGTCACATCGCCGCCAGCCAAGTGGTACGTAGCAGCAGGTAGGCCTTCGTCGGCGAGATTCCCTGACATCACGGAACCACCAATGCGTCCCCACGACGTATTGACGGTCGCTCGTCCGCCCACTGCTGGCTCACGATTGTTGTCCACGTAGCTCCGACTCGTGTTGAACATCGAGGGATCGTTTCCCTGCAGGCCGTTCACCGCGAAGAAGTCGAGCGACGCGTTGAGATCGTCGTAAATGACGGCGCTTACATGCGCGGCAAATCCTTCGTCGGCATAGGGGGCAGGCAAGACGGGCTGCAACGGACCTGTTGGTCCAATTCGCCGGCCCATGTTGTACATCAATGGCAGAGTTACCGTGCGCATGGTCCCCGGATGACTGGTGCCAGAAACTGCGCCGAATGGCACGATCATTCGGCCGGCTTTTAATTGCGCGTCCCATTCCGGAAATCTTTCGCGCAACGGAATTCCGCAGCGATCTAGTACCGCGCCCAAATCCAGTGTGCCGACCGCTTCGACCACTTCTAGGGAAAAGCCGCGGCTGTTATTTACATCTGAATGACAGCTGGTACATGCCGTAAGACGTGCCGAGAACGGTCCATTCGAACGCCACTCGACGCCAGCCCAGACATCGGCAAAAAAACCGGGGTTTTCCAGCGTGTGATCACCATTCGAGCCTCGCCATAGCGGAGACAGTGCCGCATAAATGGCCGTGTGCGCCGTTTCTTCACCCGCGCCGACCACGTTATCCGAGCTGCCCGCTGGGCCTAGCGAGGTCAGGTAACGCGCGATCGGGACTACGTCCATCCCCGCAATTTCAGCCCCGCCTTTAGTCGCCATGCGTTGAACTGTCGCCAACCAGCTTGCGTAGTTCTTCTGTTTTCCCAATGCCCGTTGCGCATCGTGGCATGACGTGCAACTTCGATTGAAAGCAGCCTCGCCGAGACTTATCTCCACAGCGATTCGGGGTGATTTCGGCAGAGCGGCAGATGGCTGCTCGTCGACTAGCCCCGAGCGGACAACGACATCGTTAATCCGTTGGGTCTCGGCTGACAATAATCGCGATGGCAAAACGACGGCGAGCGCGACCCACACGGACGTAGTAACTCGAAATGCCATTGCGGCGATTTCCAAAGACTGCAGAAATGGCCTTATTATCGGCGCGAAGACTCCTGTGGCGTAAGGATTTTGGGTTACAATGACTTTCTCATTTATTTAAATCTGGGAAACAGGACGTTTTGGGAGAATTATGCAGCCATTGACTCCAGCCTTCACACCACTTGCGCGTCGCCGGCGCCGTAGAAAGGGCGATGCTCGCCGGAAGACCTTTACGCCGCGATTCGAATCGCTGGAAGCACGCTTTCTGCTAGCGTCCGTGCAGATTCAGGCAGCTATCGACAATACGATCATTGACTCGCCAAGCGGTGATCGAAGTAACGGCGCGGGGGAATTTTTACACGTGGGTCGATCGGGAGCTCAGGGTGGTAGAAACATCCATCGAGCAATCCTCAAGTTCGACGCCGACGCAGCGGTGCCTGCGGGAGCGCACATTGATAGCGTGAGCGTGACGTTGAATATGTCGCGAACAAACTCGGCCGCGCAAGACATAGCTCTGCACCGAGTCCTGGCGGATTGGGGTGAAGGAACGTCCAATGCCTCGGGCAACGAAGGAGCCGGCGCAGCACCAGCAACGAACGATGCCACTTGGCGCCATCGGTTTTTCAGCACCCAGTTCTGGGCGCAAGAAGGCGGCGATTTCCTGTCTACGCCTAGCACCACTCTTTCCGTCAACCAGCTTGCAAAATACACCTGGTTGGGAACTCAGATGGCGGTGGACGTCCAAGGCTGGGTCGACAACCCAGCGACTCAATTTGGATGGATCATGATCGGCAACGAGATCAACGATACTCGTACGAAGCGATTCGATTCGTCCGAAAATACGACAACGGCAAATCGGCCGGTGCTCGAGATCAACTACACAGTGTCTAATTCGAACAGTCCGCCCACCGACATGGGATTGGACAATTCCACCATCGCGGAGAACACTAAAACAACCAGCGCGGTAACTGTGGGCGATCTCACCGCCGTCGATTCGGACGCAGGCGATACCCATACGTTTTCATTGGTGAGCGGCAGCGGAGCGGACGATAACGCGTCATTCCAAATCAGCGGCAACCGATTG
>JANNPR010000934.1:0-2446 GCA_031400345.1 Planctomycetota bacterium
GCCGCAGCATACAACTTCGGCTAACGTCCCGTACTCGCCGCCGCAATCGTAGACCACTGCCATAACCAAATGATTAAGTCCCGCTTCTGCGGGACTTAATCGATCTCCGACTTTAACTCCGTGCCGATCAGCAACGTCTGCGCTTAGCACTCGCACCAATCAGTATCAACAAACCACTGCCAAACAACCAAGCTGCTGACGGTTCCGGCACTGGCGTAAGGCTGGCATTAAGACTGAAGCTCGAGGATGCCTGCTGGTAGAAGGGATCGGCCGTGGCCACTAAGCGATACTCACCGGCATTTAAAATTGAGCTGTAAGCGATGTCCGCTGATAGATAACCAAAAGACGCTTGAATGCTTTCTCCGTACAGTTGATTTGCGGGGAGCCGGCCAAAATGACGGTCTCTACTTGAGCCGGCTTTACGAGCAACGAAACCGTCTTGGCCACAATCGCATGTCCGTCTTTATCAACGGATCGTTCGGTTGCGGAATCGACCGCGAACACATTCACGTCCCTAAGGATTGTTTTAGCTAACGATTCCGGCGATTCACTGCTTTTCTTGACAACGAGAATCAGGTCCACACGGTCTCCTGGTTGAACTAAGCCGGAAACGCTGGCTTCCATGTCAACTTTCACTGAAACCACTCGGTAACCGTCAGGTATCGGTGGGCGACTAAGTTCATTTCGGTCCATCAATTTGGACTTGAGGATTGGCTCCTCGGGATATAAACGGGCGCGCGGGAACTTATCATTTAACTCATCCAAATTACTAATGGATCCTTCCGGCACTCGGTCTTTGGGCCATTCGGTCAGCTTGACATTTTGGGCATCGAGCTTGTCGCCAATGTTGACGTCTACCGCCGCCACATAAATCTTCAGCATATCAAGGGGCAAGCCGCGCGCTTTGTTGGACGCTTCCATGTATTGGCTAACACTGACTGAGGCCACGAGACCGCAGCCCAGAGCGATCATAAACAAAACCATCGGTTTCGCGCGCATTCAATTGCCCTCAGGTTTCTCAACGCGCTGACCATCGTCCATGACGAGCGACGTTGCAGGTTCTTTGTTCGCGGTCCACGCGACGGCTCAGTTCACTCGCTCCAACCGCATAGTGGAATTGGCGTTCAAATTGGCACTACCCAAAAACATCGGTGACGGCAACCAACTCACGCGAGTAAATGGAATCGTTAGCGATACCACTGCGCGGCTATTTCCCGTATCGATGTTCACCGTGATATCGCTATCGTTGGCAGTGATGTTTCCACTCACAAGGTAATCCTTGACGACCGTATTGACCGCTGGCGTGGTCGCACCTTCCAGGACGGCGCGTCGAGCGCCCTCGCGGACCGCGTTCGTCATTAGCTGTTGCACCATCACCATGCGGCCGTACTCAATCATTCCGAAAATCAGCATGATGAATACAGGCGCAACGATAGCGAACTCAACAACTGCTGCCCCTTCTCGATTCTTTCGGAAGTACCGATATAGTTTGTGCACACTCCACCTGCGGCTCGTTATAGCCTTCGGGGTCGGTAAATTCTCTGCAAGTTCGCTAGATAAGCTGGATTCCCTGCTCACACTGTGGTCGTTCATACAAACATCCCCATCCAGGCGAAATAGGCAATCGTGCCTATGGCAATTGGAATGCCATAGGGCAACAGCTGCATAGAGCTTTTGCGTTCTGCAGCAATATCCGAAAGTTTGTCGGGATCACGAATCGTGGTGATTTCATGTAGGATCAGCCAAAACTGCCCGTAGTGCTTGGTAAATTTTTGTTTTGATAGCACGATGCCTACGGCCAGGACTCCGCCGACCACAGCGGACACACAAAACCCATAGAACGTGGTCGTGGAATGCATCCAGGCGCCCACACCCATCAGTAGTTTGACATCCCCTGCTCCCATGCCACCGATGGCATATGCAGGCAATAACAGGGCGCAGCCAACGGCCGTGCCGAGCAAACTGTAACCCAGGCCGGCGTACCAGGCATCGCCCTCAAATGCGAAGGCCAAGCTGCTATAGATCCAGCCTGTGATAATGAAAGGGAAAGTAAGCCAGTTCGGCACTTTCAGTTGAATGCCATCGATCACGGCAGCTACTACGAGTGCCGTAGTGACTAGCCATACGTGCCAGTGATCGGCAGCAATACTCGCTATCAAATTCCAGAACTCCATATCAACTCTCCCGCCCCAAAATGGAATGTAATTCAACCGTGCCGATGCTTCAGGACCGCAGGGTTAGTAACCAGCTGATCATTGCGGCAACAACTGTAAAACCGTAGCACACCATTTCAAGCGCGCTGGACAAGTCACTCGTAGGAACAAATGGAATCACGAGAAAAGCCTTTGGTTTGTGCGGTTAGACTGCGTTCGAATACGGGTGTTTGCATCGCGAACTACGGGTCTATGGGAACGTCCCTAACGACTCGAGTCAGACGGGTGTCTCC
>JANNPR010000236.1:0-2171 GCA_031400345.1 Planctomycetota bacterium
TTGAAGATTAGAAACCATCGATCCGGTACAGGTCCGGTTCGACAACGTCTCCGTCCTGACCCAACTTGCTTGAATGACTGGTTGAAAGCTCCGCCCAAAAAGGGACCTCCGGTCCGGCTAAGGACCGATCACACAGTCTCGGTTCTGCTTCAACGCTGCTTGAAACGAATATAGAGCGTTTCCGCATCGTGACCACGTCGCGTTTCAAGCAGGTGGCACGGCAAGAAGTGGCACGTCTGTCGGGTGCCACAGCTCGGAACGAAGACGGGTTCGGTGGTTGACCAACAGCTGCTCAAACTGCCGTTCGTCGATTAAAATCTATTAGGTGACGAAAATGACAATGGCAATCAAGGGCCGAATGTAAGATGCCGAAAAAAGTTCGAGAACTCATCGCAGAATTGGAATCCGCGGGGTTCGTCGATCGTGGCGGCAAAGGGAGTCATCGAAATTATGTGCATGCGAAAGTATCGAAACCGGTGACGGTCTCTGAAAAACCAGGAGACGATGCCAAACAGTACCAAGAACGTGACGTGAAGAAAGCGATTGAGGAGTCGAAGTCATGAATCAGGCAGCCAATTATGTCAAAATTGTCGAGTGGTCGGACGAGGACCAATGCTTCGTAGGTAGCTGTCCTGGATTATTCTACGGCGGTTGCCATGGGGACAATGAGCAAGCCGTTTTCGCCGAGCTATGCCGCATCGTCGAGGAAACAGTCGAGTTGTATCAAGTCGAAGGGAAACCCTTGCCACCGCCAACCTCCGGGTACGATTTGGCAAATACGATCATCGGTATGAGTACAAACAGTTGAGACGATTTTGACACCGTCGCCGTGATTTTGAGCAGTTATCACGTGCCACTGCTTGGAACGAAACGGATACGGTAGTTCGAGAAATGCTTACTATCGTTCCAAGCAGTGTTGCAGATTAGAAACCATCGATCCGGTACAGGTCCGGTTGGACAACCGTCTCGGTCCTGATTCAACTCGCTTGAAAGACTGGCCGAAAGTTCCGCCAAACAGGGACTCCGATTTGGCTAAGGACCGATCAAAAAGTCTCGGTCCTGCTTCAACACTGCTTGAAACGAAAATTGAGCGTTTCCGCATCGTGACCACGTCGCGTTTCAAGCAGTGGCACGTCGTTTCGTCGTCTAAAACACATCTCATGAAATCCCTGACCTCTGGAGTATGCCATTAGGCCGTACAATGATTACGGCTATAAAGAAGTAGACGTCATGAGAGTCGAAAAATGGAAACACCTCAACATCGCAAACTGGTAAAACACTACGACGGTGACGAGGATGCACATTTTCTTACGTTTTCGTGTTACCAACGCCTGCCGCTGTTGTCGAAAGTTCGCACTCGATACTCGTTGATCGATGCATTGGAAAAAGCGCGCCTCACACACCAGTTCGATTTATGGGCATGGGTAATCATGCCAGAACACGTTCATTTACTAATTTGGCCTCAATCAAAGGAATACGAAACAGACAAGGTGTTGTGGTCCATCAAACAACCTGTGGCAACGAAGGCCATCCGGTTTCTGGAGGAGTTCGAACCCGAGTTTCTGGATTGTCTAAGGGTTGTAAATCGAGGTCGAACGTATCGCCATATTTGGCAGGTTGGCCCAGGTTACGATGTAAACCTCGATGAGCCTCAGTCGATCCACGATACGATCGATTACATTCACTACAATCCCGTTCGCCGTGGATTGGTTACTCGGCCAGAAGATTGGTTCTGGTCGAGTGCCAGAGATTTCGCTGGTTTTGAGGATCTAGCACCGATTCGCGTCGATCGAACCGCTCCGACACTGTACATATCGCAGAGTTAAGTTATCTCATCGTGCCACTTCTTGGAACGAAACGGACTCCGCGGTTCGAGAAAAATAGGCAATCGTTCCAAGAAGTGTTGAAGATCAGAAAGCTAGGATCCGGTGAAGGACCGGTTCGGCCACTAAATCGGTCCTGCCCCGACTTGCTCGAAAGACTGGTTGAAAGTTCCGCCAAATAGGGGCCTCCGGTCCACGCTAGGACCGATCAAACAGTCTCGGTCCCAGCTTCAACACTGCTTGAAACGAGTATTGAGGCGTTTTCCCATCGTGACCACGTCGCGTTTCAAGCAGAAGTGGCACGAAAAGCAGCAGCACGTCACCAAAAATTTGCATCTCGCGTTTTTA
>JANNPR010000244.1:0-3150 GCA_031400345.1 Planctomycetota bacterium
GCCGACTGCCGACTGCCGACTGCCGACTGCCGACTGCCGACTGCCGACTGGTCTACGAGGCACGCTCGGTGGCGAAGAGTGCACGACCTAATTAGAATGTGGGCGCTTCCATTCCACTAACGTAATTACACGATGGCAACGCAATCGCCTCCCATTTCGCACGCTGCGGCTGGATCCAGTGCACCTCTGCAGCGACTGGCTATGCAGATCTCGGTCTACGACCGCGTTGCCAGCTGGTTGATTTCATTCTTGATCGTTTGCGGTGTGCTTGTTGGGGCGTTGTTCATGATTTGGATAGGGCCGAAGCTGCGCTATAAGCCCAGAGCCTTCGACGTCGTGATGGAAGACGAGGGCTATGGACGAGGTGATAACCCAGCTGGCTTTGCTCGCGATTCTAAAGCGCCGGGCGATCCTGACATTCCGATGATGGATGAGCCGGCGGGTGATGAATTACCAGAACTAGTCGAATCCGACTTTGCCGCCACAATGGATGTTGTAGCGAGTAACGCCGCTGTAACTATTGCTGAAGTTGGGGATATCGCGATTGACACTTTGGCGACCACGTCCGTCCGTGGATTTCGCGGAACCGGTGGTGGCGAAGGTGGGCTTGGTGATAGTCGACCTCCGGGTCCGCTCGGCGATAACCCCAACGTGATTTCGAAATGGGAACGTTGGGAAATGCAATACACATCTTCGAGCAAGGCCGCATACGCGCGGCAACTCGAATTCTTCAAGATCGAATTAGGAGCGGCTGGAGGCAAGGCGGACATCGATTACGCATTCAACCTGGCGAAGGCGAAGCCAGATACACGAAGCGGACCGAGCACCAAGGACAAACGCCTATTTCTTAGTTGGCGATCAGGACCATTGAAGGAATTCGATCGGCAGATATTGGAAAGCGCAGGCATCAACACGCGTGCCCGCATCATGTTGCAGTTCTATCCGGCCGAGTTGGAGAAGATCTTGACGGACTTGGAAAGACAGAATGCACCGGGGCGTTCGAATAGAGAATTCTTGAAGACGGTTTTTGGGGTGCGTCCGGCACGAGGCGGATTCGAGTTTTTTATCGTAGAGCAACGATTCAGACCGGCACCGAAGTAGTTACTTGGATCCGCGCGTGCTAGCCTATCGGAACGGATCGTGGAGATATCTCGATTTATGGTTGTTGTCAATTAGCTTGATTGTAACTCTTGGCTTGGAGATTCTTCGTCACCTATGGACCTCAATCAACTTGCTGCACGAGCTGGTGACACCACCTATGTTTTCCTCACGATCAATTTTTTGTGGGGCCTATACTGCGTCATCGTGGTGATGCGACGATTAAAGCAACTGCGATTTAAAAACGAAACAGAGCAAGCTGCCTTTGTTGAGGCTGTGGGGCAGCACATCAAGCGCGGGACCGTCGATCAAGCGCTGACGATGTGCGAAGATGATCCGCGCGCCTTGCCCCAGTTGGCATTGGCGAGCCTTCAGAATCGACAGTTGAACTTCGATCAGATGCGGCATTTTCTGGGGGAAATCCTGCAAAGAGATGTGATTGGAGATTTGGAATACCGCGTCAGCTGGATTGCTACGGTAATTAAGAGCGGTCCATTGCTCGGTCTATTCGGTACGGTGCTGGGGATGATGGCAGCCTTCGGAAGGATCGGAACGGGCGAAAAGGTTGAGCCTGCTCAGATTGCCGATGAAATCGCCGTAGCTCTGATTTGCACGGCAATGGGTTTGGTGACGGCCATTCCGTTCGGTTATTTTCTTTCGGCAATCAACATCCGCATGCGAATGTTGCAAGACTCACTCGGTTCAGCACTGCTTCGATTCCTCGAGAACTTCAAGACAACGTGATCGAAGTTAGTCCAAACGTAAAGAGGTAACCGGCTATGGCAGGCGGTGGCGGCGGAGGCTCTGGTTTATCTGAATCATCGGTGGCGTCGCAATTCGGTTCGTTTATGCCTCGACGCAAGATCGGGGACGATTCCGACTTCGATATCACGGCCATGATTGACTTGGTGTTCATGATGAACATCTTTTTCCTAGTGACCTCGCTGACAAAGGCGATGGGCCTTGGGGATTTGCCAACCTCGAGTTATTGCGTACCGGCAGATGAAAATGAGTCGGTTGTGATCGCGGTAATGGTGGGTCCTGATCCTGAAAATCCACGCGTATTTATCGGCGGTGATACGTCCAAGGAGCCGGTCACCGATCCCGAGTCGCAGGCGGAGCAAATTCGAGCCGCCGTCGAAAAAGGAGTCGCGGAAAATAAATCTACGGTCTTGATAAAGGCAGAGAAGAACATTCGGCTGCGCCATACTTCGCGCATTTCAGCTGTGATTACTTCGGTCGAAGGGGCCAAGCCGCTGTATGCTGTGTTGGAAATGGACAAGAAAGAGTAGAGCAATCAATGGCGATACGAGTAGCATGTCCGGCTTGCAACAAAGTATTGGTCGCGCCCGATGAAGTAGGCGGCCAAGAGCGGGCTTGCCCTTTTTGCAGTACGAGAGTGCGTCTGCCGATGCCGGATCTGCGCGAACGCGCATCGCGCAATCACCGTGGAGGTGGAGATCAACATGGAGGCCTAACTCCACACAAGAGAGTGCCGGAAATGCATGACTTGATCGACATGACTGCAATGGTCGATATCGTGTTCTTCCTGCTGATATACTTCTTAGTGACGTCCCTGTGCGGCCTTCAAGCGGCTGTTGACGCGCCATACCCCGAGGCAACCTTAGGAAAAACAGCGGCATCGAGTTCATCGACGCGCGAGGCACAGACGGGTGAAGCGCTGACAGTGCGGATTGATGAAGACGATATGATTTGGTTCGACGAAGAATCGATCGGCAGCGGCCAAGACCTGGCAGTGCGGCTCAAAAATGCCAAGGAACAACAAGGGGCGGAACGCTTACGCATAGCCGGCAGCTCGGACGCGACTCACGGTAAACTCATCATGATTCTGGATGCGGGTCACAATGCTGGCATGACAAGAGTTTCGCTCGCGATTGAAGAGACGCCGTGAATTCAGTCGGCAGACCCTAGGGTGGTACGTCTGTTGTAGTAGGCACACTCCGTGTGCCGTTACGGCACACGGAGAGCGTGTGAAAAAATCAATTGTTGCGTGGTGTCGCTTCGCTTTGAGCCGCAACTTTTCGCGAGGCG
>JANNPR010000313.1:0-3219 GCA_031400345.1 Planctomycetota bacterium
CGAGCCCTGTCTGCAAATACCGATTTGGCTGGAAAGTGCGTTGCAGAAACTGACGCGTGTGATCACCGGCCCGTTGGCATTGGGATTGTATGTGCTAATCCAAATTACCGCCTTCGTCCGGGTCCGAAGACAGCTTTTGCCCTTTCTGATTAGCCGCCCAATATTGACGGGCTGCGGTATGCTCGATAGTTGCGGGCGCTTTTTCTTGGCCGACAAAGCGATCGCCATCAATTGTGTGGTCGGATATGGCGGCCTAATCGGCGATCGACCCATTTTCAACATGGGCCACCTGTTTAAGACGGCGTATGCAGAATCTTGGTTTTTGCCGCGCAATTACTGCGAATTATTTGCCCAACGACAGCGGCTCCAGATCGGCTTAGGTGACTCGAATATGGCCGAAGTGAGCGAGTATCTCCGCGTGGGTACGACCTTGCTGGTCTTGGACGCTATCGAAGCAGGTGCCATTCCGCCGGTCCCCAGGTTCCGGCGACCCATACGCGGACTGCATGCCATCTGCGGCGACCTAACGCTGACAACCGCAATTAAATCGGAACGGGCTAAGTGGACCGCAATCGAGCTACAGCTTTTCTATTGCGAGGCTTGCCGCCAGTTTTTGGAGGATAATCCCGGTGCGCCGCATGAAGCATGGAAGGTGTTGAAAATCTGGAAAGAATCCCTGCAAGCCTTAGAGGGTATGCAGCAGGACTCGGAGATCCCGATGAGCTTGGTGGGGTCGATTGATTGGGTCACGAAACTATTGTTGCTCAAGGAGGCCGGTGGCGATGCCAGTTGGACTGAGAAAAAGAAAATCGACCTGCGGTACCACGAGCTATCGTCCGACGGATACTTCCAGCGACTACGCAGTGGCGGTATTGGAACCCGGCTGATCGACGCGGCATCGCTCGAGCGTGCCATGCGCACTCCTCCGCCTAATTCTCCCGCTACGGCTCGAGGCCATTTTATTCGCGAGTTTGCCTGTGGCAGTGAACCTCTGATGGCGAATTGGAAGCGAGTAATCATTGGCAAGGGACGGCGCGCTCGCGTATTTCCGCTACGCTCGGGCGTGGCGAGTTCGCCCAACGGCCCACAAGCTGCCACCCGCCAAAGACGCGCCAAAGAGAATTCGTAGCCACTCACCGGCCAAACATGTCGTGACTATGCGGTAGCCGTTATCGCAGTCACCAAGCGGCGTATATCTTCCTCGTCGTTGTAAGCATGCGGACTGATTCGGAGAAAGCCGCCCCGACAACTTAACACGACCCCATGATTGCGACATTGATCGCGTAACTGGAATGAATTGCGGTTGGGAAATTGGAAGGAGACGATTCCGGACGCATGTTGGGGTGAACGATCGCTGACAATCTGAGCACCGACAGCTCGGAGTTCCTGACACGCCAGACCGCTGATATCTAACACTCGTTCCGCAATGGAGAGACTAGTCGGCGACAAACCGAAAGTTGCGAGTAATTCGAGGCTGGCACCGAGCGCCAAACAACCCACCGTATTCCTCGAACCCCCTTCGTATCGTGATGCCGCGCGCCGGAATTGCAATTCGATTCGCGAGAAATCATGAGCATGAACAACGCTGTTCCAACCAACGCCCAGCGGTCGTAGCAACGAGAGATGTTCGCTCCGCAGGAACAACAGGCCAGCACCTTCAGGGCCCAGCAGCCATTTGTGTCCATCTGCAGCGAGAAAATCCACTGGGGTCCGTTTTACGTCGAGCGGAAAAACACCTAGACCCTGGATGGCATCCAGGAACACGAGGCAGCCCCGTTGATGCGCCATGGCTACGAGTTCGTCTAGGTCGATTCGCCATCCGCTGGAATATCCAACCCAGCTGACGGCGATCAATCGTGTCCGCGAGTCGCAGGCGTCTGCCAATTGGTCAATTGCGAGTTCCACGCCATTCGGCGCAACACGACGTGCCTGCACGCCACGTTCTCCCAGGTTCATCCACGGGTAAAGATTCGAGGGGAACTCGTTGCCTGCCACAACTACGTTGTCGCCCGAACGCCAAGGAAAACCTTCGGCCACGATATTGATCCCGGCTGTCGTATTTGGAATCAAAGCAATTTCAACCGGTTCCGCGCCGATTAATGACGCGGCCAGCGTGCGAATTTCCTCGACACGGCGTTGCCATTGAGGCCAACAGGTATCCCCCAATTCGGCAGCTTCTTCAGCCCATTTGATGCTCACAGCTTGCGCCGGCCGAGACAGAGGAGACACCGCCGCATGGTCGAAGTATGCAAAGCGGTTTACGATCGGCATTGCGGCGCGAAATCGAGTCCAGTCGGCAGTCGGCAGGTGGCCGTCGGCAGACGGGGGTGACCCAAATTCATCGCTCGGGGACATTCGTTAAATCCTTTCGGTCGGCTGGTCAGTGGTCGGTGGTCGGTGGTCAGTGGTCAGTGGTCAGTCGTTAGAGGTCAGTCGTTAGAGGTCAGAGGTCAGTGGTCAGTCGTCAGAGGTCAGTCGTCAGAGGTTAGAAGCACGGGGCTGTAATTCTTCCGGCCTGGGCTGGCCCCAGACTTTAGGGGCGTGTGCACGATCAAGATAGCCAGCAAAGCGCGATTCGAAGAAGTGCAAAAGCCATTAAACCACCCGGGCAAGCTGGGTGCCGACAACTCACTGCCCACCGCCCGCTGCCCACCGCCCACTGCCGACTGCCACTCTTCTCGTTAAGAGTCTCGGCTAGTCACGGTCCATTGTAAGTAGCTTCGGTTTTCGCCATATTGCGACACGGCGACGCGGGACTCTACATCCCCACCGTCGTCGTGTTACATTCTATGCGGAAGTGCCGCATTGCCGTCTGCCCGGGATACTTTAGGTTGGGCTGAGAACGGTTTCCTACGGCGATAAACTGGCACAATTCGCTTTGCACCCAGACACAAGATAAGAGGATTCGATGTTGTCCGCTTCACCGTTGCTGATACGGGTTGGCCATAGCCCGGACCCCGACGATGCGTTCATGTTTTACGCGCTGGCCAAGAACCTCATACCGACGGGCAGGTATCGCTTCGAGCATGAACTGGTTGACATTGAGACGCTCAATCAGCGGGCCTTCCAGGGGGAGTTGGAATTAACGGCATTGAGTCTTCATGCATACGCCTACCTCGCTGATCGTTACGTCCTGTGCACCTGCGGAGCAAGCATGGGAGATAACTATGGGCCGATGGTGGTGGCGCGCGAAACCATGTCGATCGATCAGTTGAGAAG
>JANNPR010000347.1:0-7520 GCA_031400345.1 Planctomycetota bacterium
CGAGCGCGGGCGCACGATTTCATCAGCGAAATCATGTTTGAATTTGCGTTGTTTTTGGAGCATGTCGACGCGGGATACCGTGTGGATCTGTGTGTTTGGGACTGGCAAAAGCATTTTCATTCATTGAGCGATTGTCCCGAAGTGACGAGTCGCTGTGCCGCCGCGCGAGGTTGGCAGCCCTCAGGTTTGCTGGTTACTGCCGGAACCTCGTACGCCTATCGCGCTGAAGGCGAATGGGGAGTAAGTGCCGGATCGGTTAAGTCGAATGGAGATGGGCTCGCGAATGGTGCAGGCCGTCTTAAAGGTATCGTCTTGCAAGACTATAAACTCGGCGCGCCGTTCGCCATGGGAAACGAAGGAACGTTTGTGGCTCCCATGAGCGGAAAGCTCTACCTCCGCTGCCACGATCATTGGAATGAGTTAGAGGATAATCAGGGGGATATTTCGGTGCGGCTTAGCCTTCCGCGGACACATGCCCGCTAGACAAACTACTTGCCCAAGTAGTCTGCAAATGCCGTTTCTAGTTGCTGGGCATCGATGCGGGTGATCCCGCTGACTACGTCAATCCGGTGACCGGAATAGAGTTGGGCGAGACGCTTGAGGTCGTCCGCAGAACGATCGTCGGGAACCAGTCGCCACAGCCGCGCGGTGTGATCTCGGCTCGCCGTGACAATCGACGTGGAATGCGGGTCAAACGCGAGTTCCACGACCGACTCCAAATGGCGGAGTTCGGGAGTGACAGGGGCACCTGTTGCGACATCCCAAACTCGTGCTGCGCCATTGCCGAGTTGCGAGCGGGTAATCGGGAGGCCGGGGCCACACGTCGTCGCAGCCAATTCGCCGTTAGGACTAAACCGTCCGCGAAGCACCGCTGGCTGGGAAGACGCCAGGCGGCCAACTGCCGGTTGGCCAAGCTTTAAATCCGTCAGAAGCCCAAATCCCTGTAGATCCGTGGACAGTAGGGACCGGCCGTCGGGGCTGAATGCCACCCACCATGCGTTCCGATCGTGTGCGGCAATTGATTTTCGCAACCTCCCATGGGGCACATCCCAAATATTTAACGTCCCGTCTTCACAGACGGTCGCCAGCAAATTGCCATCGGGGGAGACGTCGCATCGTTGAAGTTGCGAGTTGTGACCCAATGGCGGCCCCAGAGGCTTTCCATCACGAGCATTCCAAACCCGAGCCGTCTTATCGTCGCTGCAAGTCGCCATGCACTCGCCGTTCGAGCTGATTACGAAATGGCGGATAGATTGACCATGTTGGCTGAGGAATACCATCTCGCGGCTGGCGACGTCCCAGGCTCGGATGCCTCCGTCCGTGCAGCCCGTCACCAGTCTTTCACCGTTGGGAGTAAAGCTCGGCCGGAGGATCCGCGCCGGGTGCGGAATCGCAGGCCCAATTTCAGCTCCCGATTTTGCATCCCAGAACCGCAACTGGTTATTGGCGTCGCTTGTCGCCAGCAACCATCCGTGTGGGCTGAAAACCGCGGTAAGAACTTCTGAACCATGCGCCAGAGTGGCCCACAGTGAACCATCTTTCGCGGACCAGATCCGCGCGGTTCCGTCGCGGCTACTCGTTACCAGACGCTCTCCCGATGGGTGGAATCCGCAGTCGGTCAGGTCATCGTCGTGACGGAAAACCGGTGCGGTGTCGATCTCCGTTTCAAGATTCCAGATACGAAGTGTTCTAGCGCCACTGTAGGTAACGAGTTTGCGTGTGCCGACGAAACCGGCGGAGACGACCGAACTATCGACCGCCAGTCGCGGTTGAGCCAAGCGTCCATCTTGGCGTCGCCACAGCCAAATGGCTCCAGCACTTACCATCGCCAACAGTTCGCCATCCGGACTAAACTGCAAGTTGCCGGCTGGCCCTGGGTGTGGCAGCCAGTCCGTCATGGGGGTGCCGGTTTTCGTGTTCCAGACGCGCGCCATTCCGCGATGATCTGCGGTCGCCAACCACGCTCCATCAGGACTGAAAGCCGTATCGCTGACGGATGCGGCATGAACCAAGGGAGGCATCACGGGCTCGCTTGACTCGACGGTCCAGAGTTGCACGGTGCCGTCGTCGCAGGCACAGGCGACTGTCTGACCATCCGGACTGAAATTTGCCGACCAGAGAATTCGGTCGGAGCCCTCGGGGTGCTTGTCATATCGAATCGGCTTCGGCAGCATTTCGCCGGTTTCAACGTTCCAAAACCGCACTTCGTACACGGACTCTATCTGGCCGCTGATCGTGAGCAATCGGGTTCCATCGGGACTAAACGCCAGGCGAGTCACACGTGAATCGTGCGACAGTTGATGCTTCTGAATTCCGGTTTCGGCATCCCAAATTCGCGCCGTCTTGTCATTGCCGCCCGTTGCCACCCATTGGGCGTTTGGGCTAATGGCCGCTTTCGTCAACCAGCTTTCATGACGCACCGTTAAGACGCGCGGATTGCCGCCTTCGAATCTCCAGATCTGTCCGGTTCCATCGCGACTGGCGGTGGCCGCCAAGCGTCCGTCGTAGCTGATGGCGATGTCGACCATTTGCGTCGAGGAATTCAACGAGTTAACGAACTGGCCTGTACTCACCTCCCACACTTTCAGCGTTCCCGATCGTGTTCGCGCCAAAACTCGCGACTGATCACCGCTCACAACGGCCTGTTCGACTGGGCTGTCCAGAATCGCCAGGCGATCCAGCCGGGGCATGTGCTGAAGGAGAGAAGCGATACGGAGCCGCTGCATGCGCTCGGCACGCCTATCATTCAACAGGGGTAACGACTCGCAGAACCATAATAGCGAACTGAAATAATCGTTGTCCGCCAGCTGGTTCAGCCCGTTGATCGTCATGGTGTGGGCTAGACGTGATCGGCTCTCTTCCGCATTGGCAGCGGCCTGACGATGCGCATCCCGTTCGCGTTCGTGAGCCTGTTGGGTAAGGCCGTGGAGGTGCGTTTCGCGATAAGCCCAGACGGCGGAGCCCAGAGCCGTCGTCGCAAGGAGCAGCCCGACCACGGCAGACAAGCCTGCCAACACGGGGTTGCGACGCGACCAGCGTGACAATCGCTCCAACTTTCCGATCGGTCGCGCGTGAATTGGTTCGCCAATCGACCAACGCCGCAGATCGTCCGCGAATTCCCGCGCGGTCTGGTAACGCCTGTTCGGCTCCTTCGCCATCGCTTTCAAGGTAATCGTGTCGAGGTCCTTGGGAACATGCTCATTAATGCTACGCGGAGCTGTCGGGTCAGCGTGGATTACTTGGTGCAACAACATGCGCTTGCTTCCGCGGAACGGCAGTTCACCGCTCAGCATGCGATACAGTACGACTCCCAAACTATAGATGTCGCTCCGGCGGTCAACCAACTCGGTTTTGCCATCTGCCTGTTCCGGCGACATGTAGGACGGCGTTCCCAGCACTTGGCCCTGCAGAGTGATCGTAAATTCCGTGTCATCGGTCCGCGCCAACCCAAAGTCGGCGACGAACGGCTGGCCAGCCGCATCCAGGAGGATATTGCTCGGTTTAATGTCGCGATGAATGACCTGATGTTGATGGGCGTACTCCAGTGCCTCCGCGATTTGTATCACGAGTTCCGCCGCCTCACGAAAAGTGATCTGTCGACCAGAAAGCAAGTCCCCTAGAGTCAGTCCGTCAATGAACTCACTGACGATGTACGGAATTTGTTGGTCGTGAGCTACTTCGTAAACCTGAACAATCGCGTGATGCCGCAACCGTGCAGCGCTGCGAGCCTCGCGCAAAAATCGCTGTTCCTCTTCCATTGAAATGAAATAACTCGCACGCGGCACTTTGAGCGCCACGAACCGGTCGAGTTGCGGATCGTGAGCCTTATATACAACCCCAAATCCCCCGCGGCCGACCATCGCCAAAATGTGAAAACGCCCGATTCGTGGGGGGACAGCCTGGGTGGCTAGGGACTGGGTAGCCTCAGCGTCCAGCTGGAACGTGCTGCCACAGTTGCCGCAAGTGATTTCGGCAACAGGAATCGCCAGTTGAATTCCAGCTCCACAATGCGGGCAGCTTAACCGCTGGCTGCGCTCCGCGGCGTATATGGAGGGCGCCAAGGTACTGTCCTCATTGCCGCTGGATTGGTTCAATGATTTGGGACCCACCGAGCCGATCGGGCTTTGTGGCCCGATCGGTTGGCGTGAGAGGAGGAAGACTCGTTTCACGAACTCGCAACGTTGCTGAAGAAACGGTGCGAGGTCGGTATTGGCGGCGGCAAGTTGCGACACCTCGGGCGCGGACCCGGACTGCAGATCGCCAATGTACTGCTCGATCAACGCATTCAATCGCGATTCTTGATCCGCGTTGGGTATGGCCCCCTGAGGATCGTTCGCGCTCGATTCATCCGTCATGGCCGAGATTCATCATGAATACCTTGGATCCTGGAACGACAGGGCAAACATCATCTCCGTCAAAAACGCCTTCAAGCCGCCTCTCATTCTATCACTGCGTCACGGGACCAACCTTGCCGGATTCACCTTGATCACCAATCCGATGATGACCCCCACGTGACGATTCGAATCTCTCAAGGCAGACGAGTGTTGGACTTCCTTGCACATTGACGCAGGCGGCATCGGTCCCCACCGGACAAGCAAGTTCATACGGTTCACAGGGTCCTTCGCACCTTGGCAGAGGAGGCGGCGGAGGTGGAATCGGTGTTGGTTCTCCGGCGACGTTTAGCGACGCGGATTCCGCAATCTCCGCCACATCGATCTTCGGTCCCTCGATGATCTCCAGCGAACCTTTCTTATTGTCCAGCTTTTGATGGCGAATCACCGCGTGATGTTGACGAGCCAATTTGTAAATGGTGATATCCGGGTCACCCCATTCCGAGTAGGTGACATTCGAAGCTTTCTTGAAACTGAAGTTGAAAAATCCCCCGTCCGTATACCGGTAAAGAAAGCAATAGGCTTCTTCATACGGACCAATGATTTCAACTTTGTTGGGCGACGGCGGTTGGGGCATCGGCTGATCCTTTCTTACTACGGTGAAAAACACGTTGCGAGCAACTCATGGTGTGGCGATTCCAATGGAGACTGGAGCAACCCCAACGCCCGGTGAAACCGCTTTCAAATCTCATCGTACGATAAGCCTAGTTGGACAGCGTCACTTTGTCACGGACCTCTGGACGTAACTGCCTGCCCCCTGCTATTCCGTAGGAAGTTGGCCAGCGCTGATGGGGCATCATGAAATAGGTTCAAATAGCCAGCCAAAAAGGGGACGCTATTGCGTCGGGGGACTATCGTTGGCTCGTTCCGGCATGAAAGGGTACACCAGCTGCTGAAGATACCCTTTTGGTACGTCACTGCTTCCCCCTATTCCGTACGAGGCTGGCCAACGCCTAGGGGGCATGAAATAGGTTCCAAATAGCCAGTCAAAGAAGGGTAAGTGGACGGAAAAGTTCTTGTCAATTGCTTCGCGCTCAGCACTGTGATGCCAATGATGAAAACGGGGAGTCGCCACCAGCCAATGAATGGGACTCAATTCCCAACGTACATTGGCATGGATAAAGGTCGCTTGGATCGACACAAACACGGCGTAGGCAAACATCGCCGATTCGGAGAAACCCGAGACAAAAATCGGGACATACGTCAAGCCTCGGGTTAGCACAGCATCCACCAAATGCAATCTCGAACCGGCTAGCCAGTCCATGGCCTCAGCGGAATGGTGAATGGCATGAAATCTCCAAAGCCATGGCACGGTATGAAATAGGCGGTGAACCCAATACTGCGTCAAATCGGCTACCAATAACACGCCGACAAATTGCACAAAGAAAGGCAAGCTCGAAACCGTGGCATGGACAACGGGATGGATTGCCCAACGGAACAGGACCGTGGCTGGCGTGAGGGTCAATAGTGTCGTGACTTGGACCAGCAGCGAGCTGACAAAGAAATACACAACATCCGTCCGCCAACCGGGACGAAAAGTAGGCTGTTCCGGGTGTTTCGCAAACAGGCGTTCCAGCGGAATGTATACGGCAGAATACAGAATCAAATTCAGCAGGAACCAATCTAGCCCTAAAAATGGGCCATTCCGCAACTCGCCGTCGATCGGGACACGTGACCCGCCCAAGATCGCGGCAATCAAAGTCAGGAGGATGCCCGTTAATCCGAGTGCCTTGTTCTGACGCAAACAAATGCTAATCACACCCATTAAGAACGCGGCAACCAACACCAGATGTAACACAGCTCGAACGTACGTAAGCGGGTAGCGTACACGCAACTCGGGCATGGTGAGCCACGAAGGGAAATGGAAACATACAACGGCACCCAGCCCGATGATGCCTAAGACCACGGATAACACCCCGCTGATCCAGCCGCGACCAAACACGGTGGGTTCCGTACTCTGCAAGGAAATGTACAGTCGTTGCGGTCGCGTGTCGGACGTCTCCGATTCCTGTTCAGGCATGTGCTTCGGCCTCTTCCACAAGCCGGCTCGCATCGCGAGGCTTCGTCATTTGACTGATCTCAATTTCGTTTTGAAACGCGCTGTCATCTGAGCGAGGTTGCAGACCAGTGGTCCAGGTAATGAATCGCTCACAGCGAGCGAAAAAATCGAAAGCATTCAGAAGTGGATTGCACCAACCTGTGGCAATGCAATAGTTCTGCACATAGGGAGCCGTGTGATGCCGAGAGTGCGATTGTTTGCGAAGGATCAATGCGGAATTCTGCATCCCTTGAATCCACCTTGGCGGAATTGGCATGTGCGCCCATTGGTGAACTTGATTTGTTGGCAAAGTCGTGGCGCAAAAAGCCATTAAGAAAGTTAATGACAATTGGCCCCACCATTCGTTCATGGGCGGACAGAACCCAACGGCTACGAATGGGATCAGTAGCATCGCTACGTCTCCATTTGTGTCAATGAAGTTCCGTCGTAGAAAATCGTGCGGGTTGACGTGGTGCACGCGAAACGGCCTTAAAAAGCGCTTTCCAAAAATGGGCATTGTTTCGCTACCCCAGGTGTCCGCCGTCCAATGCACTAACCCGGAGACAAAATCGGCGGCAAACATGCCCACGATAGCGACTGCCAGCATTGTCGACGCATCGCCTGCATTCACATTTAAGATCAACCGGCACAAGTGCCAGACAATGAGGATGCTTGACGTTAAGATACTGGAGATCTCAATTAGCCGTGCAAAGAAACTGAGTTCATCGTGACATGGCAAACTATCGACACGCGCATTTGACATCGGTGCCATCCAATTAGTTCTCATTGGAGAAAGAGCAAGAACGCTGATCCCCCAATCAACCATGATGGGAGTTGTGTCTATAGTTTCTGACCCGAGTAGGCCACGTCATTCTAACGACCTATATGGTTGGCACCCTCTTGCAGTTCGGCCACGCCAATGGAACGCTCGTTCCTCGCGTATCAGGGACGTGCCACCCTAACCTTAAGCGTGCCAGCCGTCCTGGGAAAGCTGAATTTTTTGCTCCCTCGACCTTTCCAACGTTCAAAACAACTCCAAGATGTGTTCCCCGTTGTGTTCCGGGTTGCCAATAAGGCGGCGGCCTTGCGGG